>NZ_QPFC01000475.1:0-9049 GCF_003427465.1 Nocardiopsis sp. TNDT3
CGTTGGTCTCGTCGTCGATCCGGTCCGGCGCCGCGGTGGCGGTGGCCGCGAACACGGCCCTGTCGTGGGCCTGGCGGGCGGCCTGGCGCTCCTTGCGGCGCCGCTCCTTGACGTTCTTGAACAGGCGGGCGGTCGCGCGCTGGAGGGCGACCGAGTCCGGGTGGTCGCTGGGCAGCTCACCGGCGCGGGCGATCACGTCCAGGCACGCGGCCAACCGGTCGGGGTCGATCCGCTCCGCCGGGTGCTCCGACTCCTCCGGCAGCGTCCGGGTACCCGTGTCCGTCATCGTCTCTGTCACCGCTCCACCGCCGCGCCGCGGTCGTCGCGGCCGGCCTTCCGTTCCCTGTGTCCGGTGGCTCCCGACTCGGGGCCATCAGGAACTGTATGCGCACCCCGGGACCGCGCGGAGCGCGGTCCGGTGGAGCCGGTGCGCATCGGGTGGGAGTGACGGGTGAGTATGGGAGGGGAGAACGTCACCGCGTGGGGAGTACGGACCGTACGCGTGTGACGCAGGAACGAGGGCCGACCGGGCGGAGCGCGGCGGTCCCGGAAGCGGGGGGTAGGAGCCGTGACCCAGCACAGGGCCGCCGCGGGCGCGGAGGGCGGCGCAGAGCGCGAACTCGTGGTTCTGCTCGACGAGGAGCACCAGCGCGTGGGCGTCGCCGACAAGGCCACCGTGCACACCCGGGAGACACCGCTGCACCTGGCGTTCTCCTGCTACGTCCTGGACGCGGACGGGCGGGTGCTGATCACCCGCCGGGCCCTGGGCAAGACCACCTGGCCGGGGGTGTGGACGAACAGCTGCTGCGGCCACCCCGGCCCGGACGAGGACCTCGACGCGGCGGTGCGCCGCCGGGTCGGCCAGGAGCTGGGGATGCGCGTCAGCGGGGTGCGGCCCGCGCTGCCCGACTTCCGGTACCGGGCGGTGTCGGCCGAGGGGATCGTGGAGAACGAGTTCTGCCCGGTCTTCTGGGCGCGCGCGGAGGAGGGCCCGGACCCCGACCCGTCGGAGGTGGCCGAGTACGCGTGGACGGAGTGGGCGGACCTGGTGGCGGTGGCCGAGCGGACACCGTGGCTGCTGAGCCCGTGGGCGGTGGAGCAGATCCCCCGCCTGGACGCGCTCTGAGCCGAGCGGCGGCCCGGGAACGGGAGCGGATCCGGGGCGCCGTGCGGCGGAGGCGGGAGGAGGCGCGCGCCGGGTACCGGTCGCGGGGACGGTGGGCGTGAGGGCTGCGACCGGGTGTCCCGGAGGCACGGGGGCGGCGATCGGGTGTCCGGGAGGCGCGAAGGACCCCGCGCCCGGGTAGGAACGGGGTGGCCGTTCCCGACCCCCTCCCTGGAGCCGCTCCCATGTCCGAACGCCCCGCCGGGCGACCGCTCCGCCCGGCCGCCCTCGTCCTCGACGTCCTCGACACCCTCTTCCCCCTCGCGCCCCTGGAGTGGCGGTTCCGGGAGGCCGGAATCCCCCGGGTGCTCATGACCCGCTGGTCGGACCACCTGCTGCGCGACTCGTTCGCCCTGGCCCTGGTGGGGGGCGACGGCGCCGACCGCTCCTTCGAGGACGTGGTCCGGGGAGCGCTGCGCGACATCACCGGCCACCAGATCGCCCCCTCCGCCGAGGACGCCATCGTCGGGGGGCTGGCCGAACTCGACCCCCGGCCCGAGGCGGACGCCGCGCTGCGCGCCGCGCGCGGGGCCGGGGTGCCCGTCGCGGTCCTGGGCGACCACGACGACGCGCTGGCCCGGAGACTGCTGGAGCGCGCCGGTCTGCCCGACCTGGTGGAGGACGTGCTGGCCGCCCGCCCCGCCGGGGAGTGGCGGCCCGCGCCGGGCGCCTACCGGGCCGCCGCGCGGTCCCTGGGAGTCGCCCCGGAGCGGCTGGCCCTGGTCACCGCGCACGGATGGGACGTCGCCGGGGCGCGGCACGCGGGGCTGGTGACCGGGTGGTCCTCCCACCTGGAGGGGCGCTTCCCGTCGGTCTTCGCCCCGCCGGACGTCTCGGACCGCGACCTGGCCCGGACGGTGGAGGGACTGCTCTCCCTGCCCGCCGAGCGCCCCTGACCGGCGGCACCGCGAGGCGGGGCGGCCCCGAACCGCGCGGGGGCGGTCGCCCGCGCGGTCCGGAGCGGTCGCCGGAGGCTCCCGGGGCGCTCCCCGCGCCCGCCGGACCGCTGACGGCCAGCTCGGTGGCGGCACCCGGCTCGGTCCGGGGCCGGGACGCCCGTACAG
The DNA here is from genome assembly GCF_003427465.1 of Nocardiopsis sp. TNDT3. Classification (NCBI taxonomy): domain Bacteria; kingdom Bacillati; phylum Actinomycetota; class Actinomycetes; order Streptosporangiales; family Nocardiopsidaceae; genus Nocardiopsis; species Nocardiopsis sp. TNDT3. The sequence goes on from NZ_QPFC01000475.1 coordinate 2,230, forward strand.
TCCGGGTCCAGGGAGCCGGGGCTCAGGTGACGTAGAACGGTCCCGGGCGGTCCTCGTGGGCGTGGTCGATCCGGTCCAGGATGCGCTGGGGCATGTCCGGCAGGGCCCCGGGCGGGAACCAGCGCACGTCCAGGCTCTCGTCGCCGCTGGCGTCGGGCGCCCCGCCCACGGGGCGGCAGCGGAAGGCCAGGTCGAGGATCTGCACGCGGTCGCCGTTGGGGTAGGTGAAGGGCTCCTGGGCGAGCACGCTGGTGAGCCGCTCCACCTCGACCTCCACCCCGGTCTCCTCGCGCACCTCGCGGACGACGGCCCGGGCGGGCTCCTCCTCCGGTTCCAGGATGCCGCCGGGCGTGGCCCAGCGGCCGTCGTCCGCGCGCCGGTGCAGGAGGACCTCGCCCTCCTCGTTGACCACCACCGCCGTCACCCCGACGAGGGGCAGGAGGCCGTGGCCGACGTGGCTGCGGAGGGCGAGGAGGAAGTCAGGAACGGGCATGGCCCGAGGGTAGCCCCGGGACGCGTTCCGCGGGTACGCACCCCGCTGCGCGACGGGCGGCGCCCACGGAACCCGCCTCAGCCCTTCTTCCGGGCGGCGCGGTGCTCGGCGTACTCCTCGGCCAGGACCGACATCAGCACGGCGTCGTGCCACTCGCCGTCCCAGCGCAGGGACTCGCGCCAGACGCCCTCCCGGACGAACCCCGACCGGGCGTAGGACCTCTGCGCGCGGGTGTTGAACGCGAACACCTCCAGGGCGACCCGGTGCAGCCCGGCCACGGTGAAGGCGTACTCCAGCACGAGGTCCGTGGCCTCGGTGCCGTAGCCCCTCCCGGTGACGGACATGCCGTTGAGCGCGATCCGGTAGCCGGCGCTGGCGTTGTCCGGGTCGAGGTCGATCAGCGCGCACTCGCCCACGGCCGCGCCGCCCTCCCTCTCGAAGACGACCCAGTCGGCCCGGTCGTGGTGGTCGGGCCGCGTCGCGGCCCAGCGCACCAGCTCCTCCCTGGTGAACTCCCGGTGGGTGCCGGTGAGGCGGCGCACCTCGGGGTCCATGCGCAGTACCGGTTCGATGAAGTGCTCACCGGTCCCGGCGTCGAGCGGTTCGAGGCGGACCCTCTCCCCGGTGAGGACGGGCTGGTCGCGGAAGACGTCGGGAGGCACCATGACCGGGATCCCACCAGAGGGGTCGGCCGGGCGCAACGGCTTTTCCGGCCGGTCCCCGGCCGCGCCCCCGGCTCCGCCCTCCACCCCGGTTCCCGGGTTCCGGTCCTGCCTTCCGGTCCCGGATCCAGATCCGGATTCCCTCCCCGGCGTAGTCCCCCGATTCCACGACCACCTCCCCGGCCACAACCGTCCCCTCCGCCGCGTTCGCCTCCGCAGCCACGCCCTGCCGGGGCAGCGCCCCCGCTCACGCCACCGGCTGCCTGTACGATCCGGGCACGGTGTGCCGTGTCGGACGGGACGAGGGGGACCAGGTGTCGGTCGGTTCGGGAACGGTGAGCTTCCAGACGGTCCGGGAGACCAACCTGGGCGTCGTGCTGCGCACGGTCCGCGAGCTGGCCCCCTGCTCGCGCGCGGCGGTGGCCGCGGCCACCGGGCTGAACAAGACCACGGTGTCCAGCCTGGTCGCCGACCTCATGGCGCGCAGGCTGGTCCGCGAGACCGGGCGCTCCTCCCGGCAGCGGGTGGGGCGCCCGGGGGTGCTGCTGGACCTGGACGACTCCTCGATCGCGGCGATCGGCCTGGAGGTCAACGTGGACTACCTGTCGGTGGTCGCCGTGGACCTGCTCCAGCGCGAACTGGTCAGCCGCCACGTCCCCTTCGACGCCCGGTCGGCCGGGGCGGAGGCGTGCGCGCGGCACATCGCGCGCACCCTGGGCGCGACGGTGGCCGACCCCGCGCTGCGCGGGCGCACCGTGGTGGGGGTGAGCGTGGCGGTCCCGGCGCTGATCGACGCGCCCTCGGGGACGGTCACGCACGCGCCCAACCTGGGCTGGCGCGACGTGCCGCTGCGGGACCGGCTGTCGGAGCTGCTGCGCGAGGCCGGGGTGGAGGGCGTCCCGGTGCGGGTGGACAACGACGCGAACCTGGGCGCGGTGGCCGAGTACCGGGTGGGGTCGTTCGCGGGGACGGCCGACCTCGCGTACCTGACCGGTGAGGTCGGGATCGGCGCGGGCATCCTGACCGGGGGCGGACTGCTGCGCGGCGCCAGCGGGTTCGCGGGCGAGGTGGGCCACCTGTCGCTGGCCCCGGACGGCCCGGAGTGCGCGTGCGGGCGCCGCGGCTGCCTGGAGGCGCTGGCGGGGATCGGGGCAATCCTGCGCGGGGCCGTCCCCGACCGGTTCCCGGACCACCCGCTGTCGGGCAGCGACGTCGCCGGGCTGGTGGGGACGGCCGTGGCACGCGCCGAGGCGGGCGAGGACACCGCCGTCGGCGCGCTGGAGCGGGCGGGCACGTGGCTGGGCCGGGGCCTGGCCGTGCTGATCAACGTCACCAACCCGAGCCTGGTGGTGCTGGGCGGCTACTTCGTGCCCCTGGGCCCGTGGCTGCTGCCGAACTGCCGGGCGGAGGCGGCCGCGAGCGCGTTCGCGCCGGAGGCGGGCGGCTGCCGGGTGGAGCTGTCGTCGCTGGGGCTGAGCGCGGCGGCCCGGGGCGGGGCCACCGCGATGATCCACTCGCTCGACGCGGGACTGCTGCCCCTGCCCGAGCCCGTGACCCGGGCTCCCGATCCCGCGTCCGGCGAGGGGCCCGCCGCGGAGCCCGTCGAGCACCCGGCGGCGGACACGGCGCAGCCGGACGGGAACACCGCGGACACCGCCTAGTGCCGTGACCGTAAGGGGCCGCCGGACCGGCCCCTCCGCCGGGGACCTGTACTCGTAGCGCGTCCCGTCCTCCCTCGCCCAGAGTCAGGCCGGAACCCCTCGCGTCACACCGGTGACCTTTCCGGACAGCTACCAGGAGGCCGTACAGGGCGGCGTGCACTCCGCCCTGAACAGGGAATCCACCGTCGTTCCGGCGTTCCGGCTCCGGAGTCCGCACCGACCCCCGGACTACATGCGCTCTCCCATAGTGGACAACGCATATATTGGCGCTATCCTCTACCCATGTCCCTACGACACGCCATACTCGGGCTCCTGTCCATCAAGCCGATGAGCGGCTACGACCTGAAGAAGGTGATCGACGAGAGCGTCGGGCACTTCTGGACGGCGGACCAGTCGCAGATCTACCGGACGCTCACCGGCCTGGTGGAGGAGGGCCTGGCCTCCCGCCGCACCGTGGTGCAGGAGGAGCGCCCCAACCTGCACCTGCACAGCGTGACCGCCCCCGGGCTGGCCGAACTGGACCGCTGGCTCACCTCCCCCCTGCGCACCCCGCCGACCCGGGACCCCTTCCTGGCACGGCTGTTCTTCGCGGACAGGATGCGCACGGAGGACATCCGGGAACTGCTGGACGCCCGCAGGCGGGAGGTGGGCGGGGAGCTGGCCGCGCTGGAGGCGATCGCCGTCCCGGCGGAGGCCGCCGGGCTCGGGCAGGCGCTCCGCCTGGCCACGCTCTCCTACGGCATCACCCTGGCCAGGGCGGAGCTGGACTGGCTCGACGCCACCGAACGGCTGCTGGAGGAGGACACCCCGTGAGTGAGCGGATCTCGGCCCGGCTCGACGGGATCGCGGCGCGCTACGCCGCCAAGCTGGGGGTGTCGCTGATGAGCCTCGCCGTGGAGCAGCCGTCCACCGGGTTCTCCTGGAGCCACGGCGACACGGGGCGGCCGTACTTCGTCGCCAGCATCACCAAGCTGTACACCGTCGCGATGGTCATGCAGCTGCGCGACGAGGGGGCCCTGACCCTCGACACACCCGTCGCGGACCTGCTCGGCGCGGACACGATGCGCGGGCTCAACACGTACGGGGGCCGCGACCACGGCCCGGCGATCACGGTGCGCGAACTGCTGACGCAGACCTCCGGGATCCCCGACTACTTCGAGCAGAAGCGCCCCGACGGCACCACGTTCCTGGGCGACATGCTCCGCGAGGACGCCGCCTGGACCTTCGAGGACTTCCTCGGCATGGCCAGGGCCATGCCGAGCCGGTTCGCCCCGTCGACCCCGGGCAGGGCGCACTACTGCGACACCAACTACCAGCTGCTCGGACGCGTCATCGAGGTGGCCACGTCCGGCGGCTACGACCGGGCCCTGCGGGCCCGGGTCCTCGAACCGCTCGGGCTGCACGACACCTGGCTGTTCACCCCGCACACGCTGGACCGCTACGACGAGGTCGCCACGCTCCTGCACGGCCGCACCCGGCTGCGCGTGCCGAGGACGATCGCCTCGTTCCCGCCCGACGGAGCGGTGGTCTCGACCTCGGCCGACCAGCTGCGGCTCCTGCGCGCCTTCGTGGGGGGCGAACTGTTCCCCGCGCGGTACCTGGCGGAGATGACCGCGCGCTGGAACCCGGTGTTCTCACGTCTGGTCCCCATCGACTACGGGATCGGGGTCATGCGGTTCAGGCTCCCGCGCTGGATGACTCCGTTCACCCCGTGCCCGGAGATGATCGGCCACTCCGGGGCCTTCGGGAACGTGCTCTACCACGTTCCGGAACGCGACCTCCACGTCTCCGGCACCGTCAACCAGATGCTCCCCCGCAGCCTGCCGCACAACATCCTGGCCCAGCTGGTGGCCCAGTTCCGGTGAGCCCCTCCGGACCCCGCTGACCCGGGAGCCGCACGACGGCCCCCGGACCGGGGTGACGCGACCGCCGCCGGAACCCGGGCGGCCGGGGACGGCCCGTCCGGAATCCGGGCGGGCCGCCCCCGGCTCACTGTCGGCCGCACCGCGCCGGACCTCCCCCGGGGCGGCTGCGGCTCGGTGCCGGCCGGACCGTGTCCGGCCCGCCGCCGCTCAGTCCGCCTCCGGTGCCGGAGCAGCGCCGGTCAGGACCAGGTCGGCCACCGCCGTACCCGGCCGGTCGAAGACCAGGTACAGGTCACGGATCCCCCCGGCTCCCCCCGCGTCCTCGAAGGCCGCGCCGACCTCGGTGAAGTCGTAACCGTCCTTGCCCGCCGGGACGTCGGCCACCGCGGCGGTCGGTCCGTCCTCGGGGTCGTCCAAGCGGACGCGGACCGTGCTGGCGTGTTCGGCGTTCACCGTGAGGCGGCACCCGGTGACCCCGTCGCCGAGGTCCACGTCGCGGAAGACGGCCCACGCGCCGCCCTCCCGGGAACGCACCGCGTCGCCCCGCTCGGGGGTGAGCGGGCACAGGGACGTGCCCCGGGCGTCGTCGTAGCCCGCGGCCGACCACGGCGTGCGCGCGTCGCGGGGCGGGATGGCCTCCCCCGGCACGTCCAGGGCCGCGGTGGCGCGGATGTCGGTCGCCGAACGCCCGACCAGCACCTGGCGCGGCGCGTCCTCCACCACGAAGCGGTCGCGGGTGGTGTCCCACAGCGCGAGCCGGTCCACGTCGAAGGAGACCGTGGCGAGCGCGCTGCGGCCCGGCTCCACGCGCACCCGGGCGAACCCGCGCAGCGCGCGCAGCGGGGTCCGCACACGCGAGGCCAGCTGGCGGGTGTAGACCTGCACCACCTCGTCGGCGGGCCGCGCGCCCGTGTTGGCGACCATGACGGCGACGGTGACCCGGCCGCCGTCCACGCGGACCACCGGGGCCGCGTACTCCACCGACGTGTAGCCGAGGCCGTGCCCGAAGGGGTAGAGCGGCTCGCCCTCGAAGTACAGGTAGGTGCCGCGCGCGCCGACGATGTCGTAGTCGAGCATCCCGGGCAGGTCGTCGGCGGAGCGGTACCAGGTCTGCGGAAGCCGTCCGGAGGGCTCGGCGTCGCCGAAGAGCACGTCCGCGAGCGCGTGGCCGTACTCCTGGCCGCCGTGCGCCGACCACAGGACGGCCGGGACGTGCTCGTCGGCCCAGGTGATCCCGAACGGGCAGCCGCTGCTGAGCACCAGGACCGTGGCGGGGTTGGCCGCGCGCACGGCGCGCAGCACCCGCTCCTGGGCGGCGGGCAGGTCCAGGTCGGTCCGGTCCTCGGTCTCGCGCCCGTTGACCATGGGGTGGTCGCCCAGGACGACGACCGCGACGTCGGCGGCGGAGGCCACCCGCGCGGCCTCCTCGGCTCCCGTGCCGAGCCCGTCCACGATGAACAGGCCCTCCCCCTCCCCTGCTCCGGCCAGGCGCAGGTTCCCGTCGCGCGGATCCGAGGTGACACCGCGGCCGCTGCGCACGTGGACGAGGGTGTGCAGGCCCTTGCGCTCCTCCAGGCGGAAGGTCTGGGTGACCTCCCAGGTGCCGGGCCCCGGCGCGGTGAAGGCCAGGACGTCTCCGGGTCCCACGTCGAGGTACCTCCCCGTCCGCGTCGAGCGCAGGGCGCAGGCGCCGCCGCCCCAGTCCAGCAGGTCGAAGTCCGCGCCCTCGACCTCCTCCTCCACGGTCGGCGCGTGCCCGTCCGCGCCGCGGTGCCCGCCGCAGACGCCGTGGGCCTCCAACCGGGCGGGGCCCCCGTCGCCGGGGTCCACCACGAGTCCGTGCCCGAACGTGCTCAGCCGGATGCGGTCCACGCCCTCGCAGAACACCGTCTCCACCCGCTCGGCGATCCCGGCGCGCGCGGTGACGGCGTAGGGCAGCGTCCCGCTGTACCAGTCCTCCAGCACGGTGTCGCCGAGCTGGCCGACGACGGCGACCCGGCGCACGTCGCGCAGCGGGAGCGCGCCCTCGTTGCGGAGCAGCACGATCGAGCGGGTGGCCGCCTCCCGGGCGAGCGCCCGGTGCTCGGGGGTGTCGAAGGCCCCGGCGTCCCCGGCGGTCCCGTGCCCGGCCTCCCCCGC
>NZ_QPFC01000476.1:0-7127 GCF_003427465.1 Nocardiopsis sp. TNDT3
GTCTCCGGCACACCCCCGTGCCGGAGACGGCCCCTTCTTCCCCTACCGCAAACGACACAAACACAAAGTAGCCACTTGACTACCGAAAGTGTGCGAGGATGCTCGTCATGACCTCGTCCACCGCACACAGGATCCTCGCCCCCCTCGCCGCCGCGGCGGTCGCCGCCGGGGGTCTCTTCCTCGCCGAGCAGCTCCCGGCGCCCGCGTCCGCCGTCACCCAGGCCATCCACTCCCCCGCGGTTCCCGCGCAGGAGGACCGCGAGGCCCTGTCGCACGTGGCGGGGCTCTCCCACCAGAGCGCCGCCGTGACCGGCGACCAGCACCAGGCCGTGCTGGACTACTGGACCGAGGAGCGCATGGCCGCCGCCAAGCCCATCACCGGCATGCTGGAGGACGTCCTCCCGCCCGCCGAGGACGGGTCGGCCCCGGACGGGGGAGTGGAGCACCAGGCCGCGCCGCGCCCCGACAGCCGGGGCGAGCGCTGGACCTCGGGCGGGCTGGTCACCAGGACCACCGGCAAGGTCTACCTGACCATGGACGGGCGCGACTTCACGTGCTCGGCGTCGGTGGTGGACGCGGCGAACCGGAGCACCGTGGTCACCGCCGGGCACTGCGCCAAGGACGGCCGGGGCTCGTGGGCCCGCAACTGGACCTTCGTGCCCGGCCACGCGGACGGGGAGAGCCCCTACGGGCGGTTCACCGCCAGCGACCTGCTGGTGGCGCCGGAGTGGTCGCGCCAGGCCGACGACAGCTACGACTTCGCCATGGTGGTGCTCAACCCCGACGGGGGCACCACCGTCCAGGAGCGGGTGGGCTCCCAGCGGATCGAGTTCGGCACCTGGACCGAGGACAAGGTGCGCGAGGGGGTGCAGGTGTACACGTTCGGGTACCCGTCGGCGGCCCCGTACGAGGGCAGGCACCTGCACTACTGCTCGGGCCGCACCGAACCCGACACCGGCGGCACCACGGCCAACGGGGTGCGCTGCTCCATGACGCAGGGCTCCAGTGGAGGCCCCTGGTTCGCCGGTTTCGACACCGGTACCGGCCGGGGCACGATCACCTCGGTGGTCAGCTTCAAGTACGCCGACGACCGCAGCGTCCAGTACGGCCCCCGGCTCGGCCAGGAGGCACGCGAGCTGTACGAGCAGGCCGCCCAGCTGTAGTACCCGCCGGACGAGCGGTGTCCTCCGGCCCCCGTGGCACGGGGGACACCGCTCGTTCCGCGTCCGGGGGCGGCCCCCGCCGGTCCTACAGGTCGATTCCGGTCAGAACCAGGACCCGCTCGTAGGACAGGTCGGTCATGGCGGCGCGCACGCCCTCCTTGCCCACACCCGACCCCTTGACGCCGCCGTAGGGCATCTGGTCGGCCCGGAACGTGGGCACGTCGCCGATGACCACGCCGCCGACCTCCAGCTCGCGGTGGGCGCGGAACGCGGTGGGCAGGTCGCGGGTGAACACGCCCGCCTGGAGCCCGAAGTCGCTGTCGTTGACCGCGGCGAAGGCGGCGTCGGTGTCGGCCGCGCGCTGGAGGACCAGCACCGGGCCGAAGACCTCCTGGCGCACCACCCGGGAGTCGTCCGGGGCCTCGGCGAGCACGGTCGGCGCCACGGTCACGCCGTCGCGCGTGCCGCCGGTGAGGAGCTTGGCCCCGGCGGTGACGGCCTCGTCGATCCAGGAGGCCACGCGCTCGGCCGCGGCCTCGTCCACCAGCGGGCCCACGTCGGTGGCCGGGTCGGCGGGGTCGCCCACGCCGAGGGCCTCCACCCGCTCCACCAGGCGTGGGACGAACTCGTCGTACACGGCGTCCTCGACGATGACGCGCTGCACGCCGATGCACACCTGTCCGGCCTGGTTGTTGCCGAACAGGGCCACCCGCTGGGCCGCCCAGTCCAGGTCGGCGTCGGCGAGCACCACGGCGGCGGCGTTGCCGCCCAGTTCCAGGGTGACGTGCTTGTGCGGGGCCAGGCGGGGCAGCTGCCAGCCGAAGGGGCCGCCGGTGAAGGAGATGACGGGCAGGCGTTCGTCGGTGATGAGGGGGGCGGCGAGCTCGTTGGGCATCGGCAGCACCGACACCATGCCGCCGGGCAGGTCCGTCTCGGCGATGATCTCGCCCAGGAGCAGGGCGGTCATCGGGGTGGCGGGGGCGGGCTTGAGGATGATCGGCGCGCCGACGGCGATGGCCGGGGCGACCTTGTGGGCGACGAGGTTGAGGGGGAAGTTGAACGGCGAGATGCCCAGGACCGGGCCCTTGGGGACGCGGCGCACCAGGGCCATGCGGCCGGTGCCGCCCGGGTCGGTGTCCAGGCGCTGGAGCTCACCGCTGTCGCGGCGGGCCTCCTCGGCCGCCCAGCGGAACACGGACACGGCGCGTCCGGCCTCGGCGCGGGCCCACTTGATCGGCTTGCCGCTCTCGGCGGTGATGGTGCGGGCGATCTCCTCGGCGCGCTCGCCGATGCGCCGGGAGACGTGGTCGAGGGCGTCGGCCCGCACGTGGGCGGGCAGGGCGGCGGCCTCGGCGGCGACCGCGTGCGCGGCGGCCACCGCCTCCTCGATCTGCTCGGCGGTGGGCACGGAGACGGTACCCGCGTCCTCGCCGGTGTAGGGGTTGACGACGGTGATCTCGGTGTCGCCGGTCGCGGCGGTGCCGGCCAGCCAGAACGGACGCGTAGACATGCCCGTGACGCTAGTGCCCCCTTCTCCCGGTGTGCCTTGTCCACTGTTGCCAACCCGAACGCGGGAGTTGGCCACCGTGGCGCAAGAACGACGCGCACACGGGTCCGCGCTCCGAACAGGGGCGACAGCGGGGGGTGTACACCGGGGTGACGGGCGATATCGTCTGAGGATCAGACAGCCTGACCGGGGATCTTTGGTCGGCCGACTGGCGCCGGCGACCTCCTTCGTCCACAGTGGTGAGGAGGGCTCTGCCAGCGCGTTCGGCCGGACCCTCGGGTCCGCCACCGCCGACGGGATCCCGGGAGTGCCCATTGCCGCTTGTCTACCGCACGCTCGTCGCGGTCCCGGAGCACGACGGCGACCTGGTCGCCGTCACCTCGACGGTCCTGTCGCGGTGGCTGAGCAAGCGCGGCAACTCGGGCGCGCGCGTGGACTTCTCCGCCTCGGGGCGCCATGAGCTGAGCAACCGCTCCCGCGCCCTGGTCGTACGGCACGACAACCCCGACGAGGGCCTGTCCTTCCTGCGGCTGACCACCGAGTCCGACAAGACGGACGGCGTGTGGCGGACGGTCGCCACCGCCGTCGTGGACCCGGCGCTGTCCCCATGGCGGTACGTGTGGATCGACATGACCGTCACCCCCTCCTCTCCGGCGGGTGAGGGCTCCGAGCATCCCCGGCTGGACGTCATGCCGCCCGAGGCCGCACGCATGCTCCTGGAGGCGGTGCACGGCCACGACGGCGGCCACCCGCTGCCGCCCACGCCCCGGATCGTGCGCGGGCGCGACGACGACCTCGTGGACACGCTCGTGGCGACGATCCGCGACCCCCTGCGGCGCATGGCGGTGGTGGCCACCGGTTCGCCCCGCGACGTGACCGTCGCCGACTGGCGCGGGGCCATGGCCGGGGCGCTGTCGCGCTGCACCGGCATGTGCTCGGGGTACGTGCTCGACGACGCCGCCCTGGAGCGCGTCGGAGCGCTCCTGCCGCCGGGCCTGGACGTCCCGCCCGGCGGGGTGCGCACCTTCTTACCGGGGGTGGACCCGCACGACGAGGCGGACTCCGCCCGCCACCCCCGGATGAGCCCGGCCACGCTGGACACCGCGCGCGACGGCGAGCGCATCCGCAACTGGGTGGGCGCCGCCCTCTCACGGCGGGTGCGCGACAACGCGCTGGAGGTGGGCCTGCCCGACCCGCTCCAGGCCGTGGACGCGCTGCTGGAGGAGGAGACCGACGACCTGCGGCGGTCCGACCCCGGCACGGCACGGCCTCGGGTGAGCGTGCCCGCGGCCCGGGGCGCGGCCGTCGTGCACCAGGCGGCGCAGGGGCAGGGCGGGGCGGTCCCGACCGGAACCGCCTCGGCGCTGGAGCGCGAGGCCCTGGAACAGCAGACCCAGCGGCTGCGGGAGGAGGTCACCCGGCTCGGCGCGCGGGTCAGTGAGCTGGCCGAGGAGCGCCACGGACTCCTGGCCGAGACCGCCGACCTGAGCGAGGAGCTCGACACCGCGCGCGAACAGGCGCGCGCCGCCCGCTACGAGGCCCGCTGGCTGCGCGAACAGGCGCGCGAGGCCGGGCTGTTCCGGCTGGCCGCGGCACCCGCGCCGAGCGATCCGCAGCGGCGGCCCCCGGTCAGCGTGCGCGAACTGCTGGAGCGGATCACCGACGACTCGGTCCTGCCGCACCTGTACTTCACCATCGAGGACGCCACGGTCTACGAGCTGTCCGACAGCCGCAAGGAGTCCCTGTGGGTCACCCGCGCGTGGGAGGCGCTGCTGGCCCTGAACGACTACGCGCGCTACCAGTTCGACAACCCCGGCACCGGGCTGGGCTTCCACTCCTACCTGCGCGAGACCCCCGACGGGTACCAGGTGATCCCCATCAAGCGGTTGGCCTCGCAGGAGTCGGACCACGTGCGCAACCGGGGCAAGCTCAACGACAAGCGCCTGTTCCGGGTGCCCGAGGAGGTGGAGCCGAGCGGGCGGCTGCCCATGTACGCGCACATCAAGCTCGACATCGAGTACGGGATCTGTCCGCGGCTGTACTTCTACCCCCACCTGGGGCCGGGCACCACGAACCGCGTGTACATCGGCTACCTGGGCCGCCACCTGCCCGTGCAGCAGTCGAACTGAGCCCGACCGGGCGGGCGGACCGGAGCCGGACACGCGCCGCGAGGGGTCTATCCCCCGGTGAGGCGCAGGATCTCGTCGACGACGCGCGCGAGCGGCCTGGTGGCGTCGACGACCGTACCGTCCCGCGGAACGTCCTCCTTCGTCAGGTGCAGGCGCACGATCAGGTCCCGTTCGGCCTGCCTGGCGCCCCACTCCCCCTCCGGTCTCCCGTCGAGCCGACGGCGCAGCGTCCCCGGGTCGATCTCCAGGACGAAAACGCCGTCGAACAGGTCGACGAACTCCGGGAAGTTCCTGGAACCGCCGCAGAAGAACGTCACCGCGCTGCCCCGGTCGGCCACCAGGGACCTGACCCTGTCGACGTGCCAGAGATGGTGCTCGTGCCTCATGCCCTCCGTCGGCTCGCCGGTTCGCGGGTCGCCCTGGTAGGCCAGTTCCCGGTCGCCGTCGACGGCGTGGTGCCCGCGCCGGCGCAGTTCCGCGCAGACCGAGGTCTTGCCGGTGCCGGAGACGCCCTCGACCAGATAGTTGCGCACGCCCATCACCGGAGCGTACAAGAACGCGTGCGACGTGACGCGGGGGCGGGGGATCCCGCGGCGCGCGTACCCTGGGGGCCGTGACGGAAGCGAGTACGCGGGCCCTGGCGGCCCTGCCCGAGGAGCGGTGGCGCGAGCGCGCCGAGCGGCACCGCGACCGCGTGGACGCGCTGGTCGGGGACCACCTGCGGCGGCGCCGGGAGGGTGTGCGCCACCCGGTGGAGGACTTCCTGTTCACCTACTACAACCTCAAGCCCGCGCAGCTGCGGCGCTGGCACCCGGGCGCGGGGACGGTGCTGCTGGGCGAGGGCGCCCGCGCCCGCCTGGACGAGCGGTTCTACGCCGAGCTGCCCGGGGGCGCGGTGGGCCTGGACACCGCGGCGTTCCTGGCGGCGCGGCCGGTGCTGGACTTCGTGGAGCGGCTGCTGTCGTCGGTCGCCGGGCGCCCCGCCCACCTGGGCTGCTTCGGACTGCACGAGTGGGCGATGGTGTACCGGGCCGGAGAGGTGCGCCACGGACAGGTGCCGCTGCGGCTGGGCCGGGAGGGCACCGACCGGGTCGTGGAGACGCACCGGATCCAGTGCTCGCACTTCGACGCGTTCCGGTTCTTCACCGACGCCGCGCGCCCGCTCAACACGCTCCGGCCCAGCCGGGAGCGGCAGGACGAACTGGACCAGCCGGGGTGCCTGCACGCCAACATGGACCTGTACAAGTGGGCGTACAAGCTGACCCCGGCGGTGCCCTCGGAGCTGGTGGTGGACTGCTTCGAACTCTCGCGGGAGATCCGGACGCTGGACATGCGCGCCTCCCCCTACGACCTGGCGGCGTGGGGGTACGCGCCGGTGCGGATCGAGACCGCCGGGGGAAAGGCGGAGTACATGGAGGCGCAGCGGGGGTTCGCCGAGCGCGGCGCGGTGCTGCGAGGGCGGCTGCTGGAGGTGTGCCGGACCCTGCGCGCGGCCTGAAGTCCGCGGTCGGCCGGTCGGCACGGAGGCGTCCGCCGACCGGCCACCGGTCGCGGGGGCGCCGGGTCATCCGTCCTGTGGCGGGGGGCCGAGGCCGCAGGAGGGGGCTCCTCCGGGGATCGGGATGCGGTGGCGGTTGGCGGCCACCCAGCGGTAGGCGGCCCGGTTGAGCGCGCGCAGCAGCGGAAGGCGCGCCAGGCGGCCCAGCGGCCGGGTGAGCGGGCGCCCGTGCAGCAGGAGTTCGGCGACGGCGTCGCCGCCCGAGAAGCGGCGTCCGTCCGCGTACACGAACCAGGCGCTGGCGTCGGTCTGCTCCGGTGTCAGCCCCGCGGAGTCCAGGTCGAAGTCCTGCCAGGCCACGAAGCGGCTGCGGGCGCGCAGCCGGTCGCGGGCGAAGACCACCGAGCGCTTGCAGAACCCGCAGTCGCGGTCGTACAGGAACGCCCCGGTGCCGGGGACGGTGTCCAGCGAAGGCCTCATGCCGTCATCGTGCCCGCGCGGGGGCGTCCTCTCCCGGTTCCGGCGGAAGTTCTCGCCGCCCGCCGCGCACGGGACACGCCCATCTGGGGCTTCGCGCCCCTGCGTGAGCGACCGCACAGCCGCCCGCGCGCGCGGCGCCCCGCTGCACGCTTTTCAGCGGGCACCGGTGTCGCGGGCCGTCCGGGCCCGCGCGGTCCGTTCCGCGCGCCGCGCACCCAGGAGCAGCAGCACCGGGCCCGTCCCCCATCGGCGCCAGCATCGCGGCCGCCTGGAGGAGAAACCACGCCCGAGAAGGGGCCACGGTGGCCCGGCACGGCGGGGGCGGCCGCCCGGATCCCGGACGGCCGCCC
>NZ_QPFC01000477.1:0-2850 GCF_003427465.1 Nocardiopsis sp. TNDT3
GCGGTACTCGGCGGTGTCGGGCCAGCGCTGGGCGTGGACCGAGCCCTCCTGCCACCAGCTCCAGACCTCCTCGGCCACGAAGGGCACGAAGGGGGCGAAGAGCCTGTGCAGGGCGCCCAGGGCGACCAGCAGCGCGGCGCGGGCGGAGGCGCCCTCGGCCGACTCGGTGTCGTAGGCGCGGGCCTTGACCAGCTCCAGGTAGTCGTCGCAGAAGTCCCAGAAGAAGCGCTCGGTGCGCTCCAGGGCCCGGGTGTGGTCGTAGGCGCGGAAGGCGGAGGTGGCGTCCTCCACGACGTCGGCCAGCGCGGCCAGCATCGCCCGGTCCAGCGGCTGCGTCACCCGCGCGGGGTCGGCGACGGCGTCCTCACCGGCCACGGACATGACGAACTTGCTGGCGTTGAGGATCTTGATGGACAGCCTGCGGCCGACCTTCATCTGGCCCTCGTCCATGGCGGTGTCGGTGCCCAGGCGACCGCTGGCCGCCCAGTACCGGACCGCGTCGGAGCTGTACTTCTCCAGCAGCGCCAGCGGGGTGACGACGTTGCCCTTGGACTTGGACATCTTCTTGCGGTCGGGGTCCAGGATCCAGCCGGAGATGCCGGTGGTGCTCCAGGGCAGGGTGCCGTTCTCGAAGTGGGCCCGGACCACGGTGGAGAAGAGCCAGGTGCGGATGATGTCCTGGCCCTGGGGCCGGTAGTCCATGGGGAAGACGCGCCGGTACAGGTCCGGGTCGCGCTCCCAGCCGGAGGCGATCTGCGGGGACAGCGAGGAGGTCGCCCAGGTGTCCATGACGTCGGGGTCGCCCATGAAGCCGCCCGCCTGCCCGCGCTGGTCCTCGGTGTAGCCCTCGGGCGCCTGCGAGCTGGGGTCGACGGGCAGCTGGTCCTCGGCGGGGACGATGGGCTCGTCGTAGCGCGGGTTGCCGTCGGCGTCCAGCGGATACCAGACCGGGAAGGGCACGCCGAAGAAGCGCTGGCGGCTGATCAGCCAGTCGCCGTTGAGGCCCTCGACCCAGTTCTCGTAGCGGGCGCGCATGTGCTCGGGGTACCAGGTGAGCTCGCGCCCGCGCCGCAGGAGCTGCTGGCGCAGGTCCTCGTCCCGACCGCCGTTGCGGATGTACCACTGGCGGGTGGTGACGATCTCCAGGGGCTTGTCGCCCTTCTCGTAGAACTTCACCGGGTGGGTGATGGGCGTCGGCTCGCCGACGAGGTCGCCGCTCTCGCGCAGCAGGGCGACGGTGCGCTCGCGCGCGGTGTGGACGGTGGCGCCCACGAGCGTGTCGTAGGCCTCGCGGGCGGCTCCGCTCTCCAGGCCCTTGGGCGGGTCGGCCATGATGCGGCCGTCCCAGCCGATGACGGGCCGGGTCTCCAGCTGGAGCTCGCGCCACCAGGTGACGTCGGTGGTGTCGCCGAAGGTGCAGATCATGGCGATGCCGGACCCCTTCTCGGGGTCGGCGAGGCGGTGGGCCCGCACCGGGACCTCGACGCCGAAGACGGGGGTGCGCACGGTGGTGCCGAACAGGTCCTGGTAGCGCTCGTCGTCGGGGTGGGCGACCAGGGCGACGCAGGCGGCCAGCAGCTCGGGGCGGGTAGTCTCGATGTGGACCGGGGTGCCGTCGGGCTTGTGGAAGGCGACCTTGTGGTAGGCGCTGGGGCGTTCGCGGTCCTCCAGCTCGGCCTGGGCGACCGCGGTGCGGAACGTGACGTCCCACAGGGTGGGCGCCTCGGACATGTAGGCCTCGCCGCGGGCCAGGTTGCGCAGGAAGGCGCGCTGGGCGGCGGCGCGGGAGTTGTCGTCGATGGTGGCGTAGGTGTGGCGCCAGTCGACGCTCAGCCCGAGGCGGCGCCAGATGGACTCGAAGACCTTCTCGTCCTCGGCGGTGAGCCGGTCGCACAGCTCGATGAAGTTGCGCCGGGAGACGGGGACCTGCCGCTTGGGGTCGGGCTTGGCGGGCGGCTGGAAGTCCGGGTCGTAGGGGATCGACGGGTCGCAGCGCACGCCGTAGTAGTTCTGGACGCGCCGCTCGGTGGGCAGGCCGTTGTCGTCCCAGCCCATGGGGTAGAAGACGGCCTTGCCGTTCATGCGCTGGAAGCGCGCGACGGTGTCGGTGTGCGTGTAGGAGAACACGTGGCCGATGTGCAGCGACCCGGACACCGTGGGCGGCGGGGTGTCGATGGAGTAGACGTCCGCGCGCTCGGCCGTGCGGTCGAAGTGGTAGACGCCGGACTCATCCCATACGTCGACCCACTTCGCCTCGATACCGTCCAGCGAGGGCTTGTCGGGCATGCGGAAGGAATGAGAGCCGTTGGTCATGGGGCAATGGTAGTGCTCTCCGGGCCGTGGTCGCTCCGGGTTTCGGGCCGTCACAGCGGGGGTCGGCACCCCCTCGGGCACGCTGGCGCGGGGTTGGCCCCTGACTCCCGCGAACGGACGTGAAAGGATCTCCCCGTACGCACGGGAGGGTGTGCGCCGGCCGCACATCCTCCGTACACCCAACGGAAAACGGTGAAGGATTCGATGGCTAAGAAGGACGGCGGTGACTTCGGCCCCGCCCTCGTGGGCTTCGCGGCCGGGTTCGCCGCGCAGTACGTCATGCGCAAGGCCCTGAACTTTGCCTGGACCCGCGTGACCGGCGAGGAGCCGCCCACGGACGTGGACTCCCCCGACATCAGCCTGGGCACGGCGCTGTCCTGGGCCGTGATGGCCGGTGTCGGCACCGAGGTGGCCCGGGTGCTGGCCGTGCGCGCCGCCCGCGCCAGGATGTTCGGCGCCGGTCCCGGCGAGCTGGAGGTCTGACGCCGCGAAGGCGACGACGGCGGGCGGCCGACCGCACCGCAGTGTGGTCGGCCG
>NZ_QPFC01000478.1:0-3422 GCF_003427465.1 Nocardiopsis sp. TNDT3
CACGGTCACCCAGTGGTGTCTGGCGGTGCTGCCCTGACCCTCCGCTGCGCTGCTTCGCGCCCAGGCGCCGGAGGCACGGGAGCCCTCGACCCCCACGCACGCCCCTCCCTCCACGCGAACCCGCCCGCGGAGCCTCCGGAACCCCTTCGGGGCCCTCCCTACCCGCTGGCCCGCGGCCGGGCCGGGTCGTAGAGGTAGGACTCACCGCCCGCCCCGGGATCGAGCGCCCGCCCCACCAGGATCACCGCCGCCTGCCGGAACCCGGCCTCCTCCACCGCGTCGGCGACGGTGGAGACCGTGCCGCGCAGCACCGCCTCGCCCGGCTGGCTGGCCCGGTACACCACGACCACCGGGCAGTCGCCGCCGTACTCGGGTTCGATCTCGGCCATCAGCTCGCGCACCCGCCGGATCGCCAGGTGCAGCACCAGCGTGGCCCGGGTCGCGGCGAACGCGGCCAGCGACTCGGTCCCGGGCATGGCGGTCGAGCGGGCCCGCGTGCGGGTCAGCACCACCGACTGGGCCACCAGCGGCACGGTCAGCTCCCGTCCCGCCAGCGCCGAGGCGGCCGCGTACGCGGGCACCCCGGGCGTGACGTCCCACGGAACGCCGTGCGCGTCGAGCCTGCGGGTCTGCTCGGCCAGCGCCGAGTACAGCGACGGGTCGCCGGAGGTGAGCCGTACGACGTCGCGGCCCGCCGTGTGCGCGCGGACCAGGTGGTCGGTGATGCGGTCCAGGTCCAGGCCCTGGGTGTCCACCAGTTCGGCGCCGGGCGCGCAGTGCGTCAGGACCTGCGGGTCCAGGTAGGTGCCGGGGTAGAGGACCACGTCGGCCCCGGCGAGCATGCGTGTGGCGCGCACGGTCAGCAGGTCGGCGGCTCCGGGCCCCGCGCCCACGAAGTGCACGGTCACGGCTTCACCCACCTGGGGGTCCACACGCGGCCCGCCCCGGTGACCCGGGTTCCGGACGCGCCGACGATGAGCAGGCAGCGCATGTCCACGGCGGCGGGGTCGAGTTCGCCCAGGGTGGTCACCGTCAGGGACTCGCCTTCGCGGCCCACGTCGCGGCCGACGACGACCACGGTGTCGGGTTTGCGGTGCTCCAGCAGGATCCGGCGCGCGGTGACGATCTGCTCGGTCCGGGACCGGGAGGCGGGGTTGTAGACGGCCAGCGCCAGGTCGGCCTCGGCGACGGCGCGCAGACGCCGCTCGACCACCTCCCACGGCTTGAGGCGGTCCGACAGGCTCATCACCGCGAAGTCGCCGCCCACGGGGGCGCCCGCGCGGGCCGCGACCGCCTGGACGGCGCTGACCCCGGGCAGCACCCGGACGGGCACGTCCCGGTAGGCGGGCTCCTCGGCCGCCTCGAACACGGCGGTGGCCATGCCGAAGACCCCGGCGTCCCCGCCGGAGACCACGGCCACGCGTTCGCCGCGCCCGGCCAGGTCGAGGGCGAACCGGGCGCGCTGGAGTTCTACGGTGTTGCCGGAGGCGTGCCGGGTGAGCCCGGGGCGCTGCGGTACCCGGTTGACGTAGGGGCCGTAGCCCACCACGTGGTCCACCTCGGCCAGCGCCGCGCTCGCCTCGGGGGTGAGCCAGTCCTCGGGGCCCGGGCCCAGGCCCACGACCAGCAGTTCGGCCGCCGGTCGGGTGGTCGCGGACGCCGTGTCCGCCGCCGGTACGGCGGAACCGTGCCCCGCTTGGGTCGCCTGTGCCGTCTGCGTTGTCTGTGCCGCCTGCGTCCGCGCGGCCTCGCCGACCTTGCGGGAGCGCGGCCCGTTGCGGCTGTCCCCGGTCACCAGCACCAGGGAGAAGTAGGGCACCGTCGCCGGGTCCACCTCGGCCACCGGCAGCCGCCGCTCCCCGCCCATCGAGGCCCGCTCCACGTACACCGCGTGTTCCAGCCGCCCGGCCGCGGCCAGGGCGCGGCGGACGGCCGGGAAGGTCCGGCCCAGTTTCATGACCACGGCCGCGTCGGTGTCGGCCAGGCGGCGGGCCAGTTCCGGTTCGGGCAGGGTGCCGGGCAGCACGGTGAGCACGTCGGTCTGCCGGGCCAGCGGGGCGGCCGCGGCGGCCGTGGCGGCGGCGAACGCCGGGACGCCCGGCACGATCTCGGTGGGGTAGCGCTCGGACAGCCGATCGTGCATGTACATGTACGACCCGTAGAACAGCGGATCGCCCTCGGAGAGCAGGACGACGTCGCGCCCGGCGTCCAAGTGGGCGGCCAGCCGGGCGGCGGACTCCTCGTAGAAGTCGGCCAGCGCCCCCGCGTAGCCGCCCGGGTGGTCGGTCGCCCCGGTGGTCACCGGATAGGTCAACCGCTCCTCGACCACCCCGTCCGGGATCAGCGCGTCGGCGATGCGGCGGGCGTTGGACTCCTTGCCCACACCCGCGTGGTAGGCGACGACGTCGGCCGCGGCGATGAGCCTGGCCGCCTTGAGGGTGATCAGCTCGGGGTCGCCCGGGCCGACGCCGACGCCGTGGAAACGGCCGGTCACTCTTCCTCCTTGGCGAGTGCGTTGAGGGCCGAGGAGGCCATCGCCGAACCCCCGCGACGGCCGCGCGCGGTCACGTAGGGGACGTCGAGGCCGTGCCGGTCGCGCAGCTCGGTCAACGCCTGCTTGGACTCGGCCGCGCCGATGAAGCCGACCGGGCAGCCGACGATCGCGGCGGGGCGCGGAGCGCCGTCGATCAGCATCTCCAGCAGGTGGAACAGGGCGGTGGGCGCGTTGCCGACGGCGACCACGGCGCCGTCGAGCAGCGGCTCCCACAGCGACACCGCGGCGGCCGTGCGGGTGGTGCCCCACTCCCGGGCCAGGCCGGGCACCCGCTCGTCACCCAGGAGGCAGAGCACCTCGTTGTCGCTGGGCAGGCGGCTCGCGGTCACGCCGGAGGCCACCATGCGCGCGTCGCACAGGATCGGCGCACCGGCCCGGAGGGCGGCGCGCGCCGCGGGGACCAGGTCGGGGTGGACGACGAGGTCGTCGGCGAGGTCGACCTGGCCGGTGCCGTGGATCATCCGCACGGCGAGCCGCTCGGCGTTGGCGGGCAGGTGGTCGAGCCGGGCCTCGCGCCGGATGGTGGCGAAGGAGTCGGCGTAGATGGCGGGCCCGTCGTCGACGTACTCGTAGTGCCGGTTCGGTCTTCTCGGGGAGGTCACCGCGCCTCCCCGGGGACGTGGTCGGGCTGTCCGGGAATGTGCTTGTCAGCCGGGACCGGCCTGTCGGGGCCGGGTCCGTGTTCCTCGGGGGCGAGCCTGTGCCGCCCGGACGCGGTCCCGTGTCCTGCGGGGACGAGGACGGCGCGCCACGGCGTGACGACGAGTTCGCCGGATCCGGCCTCGACGGCTTCGGCGGCGAGCGCGTCGGCGGCTGCCCGGTCCAGGCCCTCCTCGGGCACGGGGACGTGCCGTCCGATCCCGGGCAC
>NZ_QPFC01000479.1:0-1951 GCF_003427465.1 Nocardiopsis sp. TNDT3
CGCCGCCGGGGACGGTGACCACGACCGCGAGCGGGCCGTGGCCCGGCTCCTCGCGCGCCAGGACGGCGCGCAGCTCGCCCACGCGGGCGTCGGAGACCAGGAACGGGCCGACGTACTCGGCGCGCTGTCCGGCCCGGTGGGCGCGGTGGGCGGGCAGCGCCCCGCCCATGGGGGCGTTGCCGGGCGGGAAGAGGGCGGCGTCGTCGAACAGGCCGCGGTACAGCTCGGCGCTCACCGCCGCTCCCTCCGTCCCCCGGCCCAGGTCCAGGCGTAGACTCCGTCGTCGCTGGCCAGGCCGCCCTCGCCCAGGTCGAGCGGGCGGAAGGTGTCGACCATGACGGCGAGTTCGTCGAAGGCCTCGGCGCCGATGCTGCGCTCGTAGGCGCCGGGCTGGGGGCCGTGGGAGTGGCCGCCGGGGTGCAGGGAGATGGAGCCCTGGCCGATCCCGGAGCCCTTGCGGGCCTCGTAGTCGCCGCCGCAGTAGAACATGACCTCGTCGGAGTCCACGTTGGAGTGGTAGTAGGGCACCGGGATGGCGCCGGGGTGGTAGTCCACCTTGCGCGGCACGAAGTTGCAGATGACGAAGTTGTGGCCCTCGAACACCTGGTGCACGGGCGGCGGCTGGTGGACGCGGCCGGTGATGGGCTGGAAGTCGGCGACGTTGAAGACGTAGGGGTACAGGCACCCGTCCCAGCCCACGACGTCGAAGGGGTGGGTGGGGTAGGTGTATCGGGTGCCGGAGATGCCCCCGGGACCGTCGCCGCGGTGCTTGATGAGCACGTCGACGTTCTCGCCCTCGGCCAGCAGCGGCTCGGAGGGGCCGCGCAGGTCGCGTTCGCAGTAGGGTGCGTGCTCCAGGAACTGCCCGTAGCGGGACAGGTAGCGCTTGGGCGGGGCGATGTGGCTGTTGGCCTCCACCACGTAGGCGCGCAGGGGCTGGTCGCCGGTGGGCACCCAGCGGTGGGTGGTGGCGCGCGGCAGGACGACGTAGTCGCCCTGGCCGACCTCCAGCAGACCGAAGACGGTCTCCACGCGGGCGGTGCCCGACTCCACGTACACGCACTCGTCGCCGATGCCGTTGCGGTACAGCTCCGAGGGCGCCCCGGCGACCACGTAGGAGATGCGCACGTCGTCGTTGCCCAGGACCAGGCGGCGCGACTCGACGACGTCGGCGGCCTTCCACTCCTGGTCGGAGAACAGCTCGTGCAGTTTGAGGTGGCGCGGCACCATCGGGGCGTTGCGGGTGCGGGACTGGTCGGGGACCTCCCACTCGGCGGCGTCGACGATGGCCGAGGGGATGGCGCGGTGGTAGAGCAGCGAGGAGTCGGCGGAGAAGCCCTCCTCCCCCATCAGCTCCTCGTAGTACAGCCCGCCCTCGGGGGTGCGGTGCTGGGTGTGGCGGGTGCGGGGCACCTCGCCGACCTGGCGGTAGTAGGCCATGGCGGTGTTGTCCCTTCCGTGTGGAGTGGGTCCGGGTCAGGCGGTCGGGGCGGGCTCGTCGCCGCGCGGGTCGGGCACGGTTCCTGCGGGGCGGTCCGCGGCGGCGGAGGCCCTGGGGTCGGAAGTCCTGTCGGCGGCCGGACCGCTCGCGCCGTCCGTCGAGGCGGGCACCGCCGGAGCCGGGGCGAACCCCAGCGCGGTGCGCACGGCCGCGCGCACGGCGTCGGGGTCTGCGCCCGCGACGACGGCGGCGACGTGGGCGTCGGGGCGCACCAGCCACACCTGTCCCGGCTCGGGTACCAGCGCCCTGGTCAGCGCGCCGGTGGTGTCGATCCGGTCCAGGTACAGGGCGGTGACGGGCGCCGGGGTGGCCCCGCGCGCGGCGGCGCGCACGCCCTCCAGGAACGCGTCGGGGTCGGCGCCCTCGGGGGCGGCGCCCACCAGCAGGGTCAGGCCCTCGCGCAGCAGGGGGCGCAGGCGCGCCGGGGCGTCGTCGCCGGGCAGGTCCACG
>NZ_QPFC01000480.1:0-5819 GCF_003427465.1 Nocardiopsis sp. TNDT3
GGGGTCGTGGACCGCTTTGGGGTTGGTGGGGGCGGGGTCCTGCGGGGTCTCGCCGGAGTCGCCCCAGATGGTGGCGATCCTGTGGTCACGGCCCGCGGTGAACACCAGGTCGCTGGCGCGGCGTCCACCGAGGCGCTCGATGGTGCGGGCGATGTGCCAGTCGGCCTCGGTGGTGCCGCCCTGGGTGAGCACGCGGATGACGTCAGCGCGGGTGACCCCAGCCTCCGTGGCGACCTGGGCGATCGACAGCTGCGACGGCATCCTCGTACTCCTCTCATGTGGCGACGACAAGGGGTTGACCACTTGCCAACTCTGCTCGCAGTTCCTAGGATGAGCAAGCAGAGTGAAAATGTCAAGCGGGGTGGGTAACTGATCCTGAACAAGGTGAATGGGTATGGTCAGAGCATGAGTGGAACCCCCGAGCAGCCCTACATGAAGGTGCTCCAAGCGCTCCGGTCAGACATCGACTCTGGCGACCTTTCCCCTGGTGAGAAGTACCCGAGTATCAGCGAACTGGTGAAGACACACGGCGTGGCGCCCACCACCGCACGCCGAGCCCTCACAAAGCTGAAGGAGCAGGGGAGGGCGGAGTCTCGCCACGGGGTGGGGTGGTTCGTCACGACGCCGCCTCCAGAAGGTCCGAGCTTGGAAGACCGGGTGGCGGCTCTGGAGGACCAAGTCCGTGAGCTCACTGCCCGGCTGAACTCCTCCACCGTCCCGTAGCCACAGCGCACTCACGAGAGGCACCGAGGGGGCAGGGATATGCCCCCCAGATGCCACCTAGACGAAGCCGCGCGGAGTCGGGAGCGTGAAGGCATGACCGGAATGGCGCCATGGGCGCGAAGGATCAAGAAGGAACGCGAGCTCCGCGGGTGGACGCAGCGTGACTGCGTCGAGCGGCTGCGGTACGAGACCACTCGCGAGCTGCCCTCACTGACCACCATGCTCGATCAGTGGAAGCGCTGGGAAGGCGGCCGCGTACTCCCGTCCGGCGACTACCAGAAGATGATCGCCTCCCTGTTCGGCAGCGTCTCGGGTGCCTTCTTCGCCGCCCCGCGTAGCCCTCAAGAGGTCCTGGAAGCCGCCGTGCCCGGATCGGACACTCCGGAGCTGCTCGCGCGTCTTCGGAAGTCCGCCGTGGACCAGGCCACCTTGGAGTCCTTGCGACTCACGGTGGACCGGCTCTGCTCGGACTACCCCGTCGTTAACGCGTACCAGCTCCTCACCGAGGGGCGGGCCTGGCTGGCGCGTCTGGCGGACCTGCTGGACCTACGGGTCAGCTTGACGCAGCACCGGGAAATCCTGTCCCTGGCCGGGATGCTCGCGCTCCTGGTCGGCTGTCTGGAACAGGACATCGGCCGTAGCCCCGCGGCGGAGAGCACGCGCCGATCCGCCCTGACGCTGGGCACGGAGGCCGGCGACACGAACATCGTCGGCTGGGCACACGAGATGAGCTGCTGGTTCGGCTTGACCCGGGGGGACTACCGCTCGGTCCTAACCGCAGCGGAGGCTGGCATCGACGCGGCCGGTGACCAATCAGTCAGCGTGCAGCTCTACGCCCAGCAGGCCAAGGCCTGGGCGCGCATCGGCAACCAGGGACGGGTGGAACTCGCTCTCGAACGCGGGCGCGAACTGCTGGAGACGCTGCCGCCGCCCATGGACCCCAGCCACCACTTCGTTGTGGACCCGGCGAAGTTCGACTTCTACGCCATGGATGTGCTCAGGAAGTCCGGCAGCGACCGGCTCGCTGACGGCCTGGCCGACGAAGTCCTGGCCACGTCCACGGACTGGTCGGGGCGTCTAGTGGCCCCCATGCGAGCGGCGGAGGCCTACGTGACCAAGGGTGTGGTCGCCGCCCGCTCTGGGGACTTGGAGGGCGCCATCGGTTACGGCCGCCAGGCGCTGGAGGGCACACGGCAGTCCGTGCCATCACTGGTAATGGTTGGTCAGGAGCTAGGCCAGGTCCTCACCGAGAGGTACAAGGGTGAGCAAGAAGCCCAAGAGTACGTGGAAGAGCTGCGGTCCCTCGCGGACCGCGCTGCGTAGAACACGATGAAGGCCCGGACGATTCGTCCGGGCCTTCTTTGGCGTCTCCGTGTGACTGGAGCGTCCACAGAGCTCGCGAGGACCGCTACGCGGTTGCTAGTGACCTAGTAGGGTCTTCTGCGACTCACGGGGACTCACCATCCCCACCCCGAACATGACGAAGGCCCGGGTACCAGCCGGGCCTCGTCCTAAGTCAGATGAGCTGGCTGCCACCACAGCTAGCTGCGCTCACCCCTGAATTAACCAACGGCCACTGTAGCCGACTAGGGGCAAAGTGCGTACCTTTCGGGTACCACAGAGCGCCGCTAACTGTGTGGGCTGCCTAGAAAGCAGACCCAATGGCCTCCGACGTCCCCGACGCCCCCACCGAGTTCGACCTCGGTGAAGCACCTGCCGAAGGTGACGGCTACTACCAAGCCAAGACGCGTCAGTGGGTCGACCTGTGCCCTCACTTCGGCCCGTCCGACAGGACCGTGCTCCGCATCCTGACGGACCTGACTACCCAGGCCAGCCGTCGACGCAAGGTCAGCCTTGACCAGTTGCGCGGGTTCGTGACCACCAACCCCGTCGCACTCGGCGAAGAGCCCAAGCCGATCTCCGCGTCCGGCCTGCTCCGCATCCTGCGCAACCTCGCTGCCCTCGGCCAGATCACCGCCGACGAAGACGGCACGCCAATCACGTTCAGCTCTCGCAAGAATGCCCAGGCCCGCCCCGTCACCATGACGATCTGGCGCCTGCCCCGGCACGAATGCGGATGCCACCGCAACGCCTTCGACGCCCTCGCCTCCGTCACCAAGGACCAGGAGCCCCGGTACGAACCCGCCCGCATGGACGAGTCCGCCGTACGCCGACGACCGAAGCGAGCGGGTCAGAAATCTGACCCAGGACGCGGAGCGGGTCAGAAATCTAACCCGGGGGGTCAGAAATCTAACCCGGGGGGTCAGAAGTCTGACCCGCACTCACAGGGTGACCAGCCCAAACCCGCACCACCCATTACTCCACCCACTACTCTCTCCTCTTCTTCTTCGGGCTCAGGCGCCACAGACACCCCACCCACTCCTCAAGGACCGGCCGACGACGAAGAGAAGACGCCTGCGGCCGAAACCACCACCGCGACGTCAGCGACGGTTCAGGACGTGATGCGCCGGACCGACGCCAGCACGGAGGAGGCCAACGCGATCCTGGACGAGATCGAGGCCGACGCCGAACGGCGCCAGGTGGACGTGGGCTCTCTTCGCCGCTACGTCGCCCGATTCGATGACCGTGACCTTCTCCGTGTCCTGCGTCAGGTCCGCACTCAGCGTGCGCCTCAGGACCGTCCGAAGCTCTCTGTGCCTTCGGGTGGGGGGTGCTCTCTGCACGCGCAGCCCGTCCTGCCCTGCCGCCTGTGCGCCCAGGAACTGCGCGCTGAGGGCGAGCACGCCCGCCGGGCGTTGACCGAGCTGCTCCAGGAAGCCGGGCCCAAGGCCCGCCCGGACCTGGTGGACCTGTTGAAGCTGGAGGCCGTGTGATGACCTCGACCCTCGACCCCCACCACGGCACCGATGAACAGGTTCCCCACGACATCGGCGCGGAGCAGTCCGTCCTGGGCGGAGTGCTCCTTGGCGGAGCGGACACCGTCGGCCAAGTCCAGGAGCTGATCAGCGCGCTGGACTTCTACCGGCCCGCCCACCAGATCATCTTCGAAGCGGTGTGCGCCCTGGCCGATCGGGGCGAGCCCCACGACGCGGTCGCGGTCAACAACGAGCTGGTCAAGCGCGGAGAGGCCATCCGGGTCGGCGGTGCGCTGTACCTGCACACCCTGACCGAGGCCATCCCCACGACGGCGAACGCGGGCTACTACGCCAAGATCGTCGCCGACCAGGCCCGGCTGCGCAGGATCATGGTCGCGGGGATCCACGCCGCTCAGATGGCCCGCACCGCCGAGGGCGACCTGGACGAGATCGCCACCCGCGCCACCGAGCAGATGGAGCGGGCCGCCTTCCCCGAGACCCGTGACGCCGACGACACCGCCGCGATCGGGGACGACGCCGACTACTGGGACTACCTGTCCACCCCGCACGACCCCGCCGACCTGGTGGCCCCGCCGTATGCGGCGCTGGCCGAGGTCATGCCCTCCCTGACACCAGGGGAGCTGACCACGATCGCGGGCCGCACCGGGGTCGGCAAGAGTGTGTGCGCCTCCGACTTCGCCCGCCACGCCGCCATCGTCCAGGGGCACACGGTGCTGTACGTGTCGTTGGAGATGGACCGGATGATGATGCTCAACCGCATCTACGCTGCCGAGGGGCGCATCCCTTACAGCGCGTTCAAGACCAAGTCCTTCACCGAGCGCCAGTGGGAGGACCTGACCGCCGCCCGCCAGCGGGTGGCCGGCGCCCCGTTGCACATCTCGACTCCGTCGGCGTGCACGGTCGCCAAGGTGCGGGCGCGCATCCGGTCGCTGGAGCGTCGGGGCACCCCGCCCAAGCTGGTGATCGTGGACCACATCGGGCGGATGGCGTCCACGGAGCGGGTCGAGACCCGTGCCCAAGAGGTCAGCAGGTTCACCTGGGGTCTCAAGGAGATCGCTCGCGATCACCACATCGCGGTGATCGCGGTGTGCCAGATCAACCGAGGCCCCGAGCACCGCGCGGACCCGGTGCCCACGTCGGCGGACCTGAAGGACTCCGGATCGA
Source organism: Nocardiopsis sp. TNDT3 (assembly GCF_003427465.1). NCBI lineage: Bacteria > Bacillati > Actinomycetota > Actinomycetes > Streptosporangiales > Nocardiopsidaceae > Nocardiopsis > Nocardiopsis sp. TNDT3. Next base: position 4,725 of record NZ_QPFC01000480.1, read on the forward strand.
TCGAGGAGGACTCCGGCAGCGTGCTGATCGTGCACCGGCCCGACCGGGGCCAGCCCGAGCACGAGCGGGCCGGGGAGGTGGACCTGGTGGTGTCCAAGAACCGGGAGGGCCCGGCCGGGGGCACGGTGGAGCTGTCGCACCAGCTGCACTACCAGCGGTTCCGGGACATGCCTTCGGGCTGACCTAACACGACGGCGGCCCCGTACCGAGGACTGGTACGGGGCCGCCGTGTTGCGCACAGGAGCGTTGCCGATCGCCTCAGGTATCCAGTGAAAGAACCTCCGATCAGCACCTTCATCGGTTAGCAAGTTATAGCCTACGGTTGCTGTTGTTGCATGATGGTCTGTTCTCTTTTGCGTCGGAGTGCTTAGTGCTGAGGGGTGGGTGGTCTGTGGCCTGGTGTCGAGTACCAGGTGGCAGAGGTTTCGTGCGCGGCTGGTGGGGTGGCCGGTGGCCTGGTGGTGCCTGGGTGGGGGTTAGGCCGGGTCGGTGTCGTCTGGGCGGGTTTGGAGGGCCTGGACGTCGGTGAGCGCGTAGCGGTCGAACTTGCCGGGGCGGATGCCCTGTCGCTCTGCGGTGACTTCGAAGCGGCCTTGGGACCAGCCCAGGGCTTTGGCGGCCTCGGGGGCGGTCAGGCTCGTGTGGAGCCAGTTCAGGCGTGCTTGGACTGCGGCCGCGACCGTTTGCGGGTCAAGTGCGTGCAGGTCGGCCTCGGCGAACATGGGCCAGCCCCGGAACTCGCCTACGGGAGTGAGGGTTCCTTGCTGGTGCAGGGTGAGGACGTCGTCGCGGGTCACGTCCAGGTTTGTGCGTTGGGCGAGGATCTTGGCGGCCTGGACCGACCCGTGTCCGGGGTGGTCGCCGAGGGTGGCGCGGATGTGGTCGGTGTGGTCGGGGAGTGTCTTGGCTAGCTGTTCGGACCAGCGTTGGTCGTCGATGTCCGGGGGCGGGATGAGTCCTTTTTGGACACCGCGTCCGACCTGCCAGTTCTCCAGGCCCAGGAATTTGGCGAGCTGGATGGGGCCGAAGCTGCGGGTCTTGCCCTTGGTGGTCTTGGGTGCGGGTTTGCCGGCTACCGGGGGCGGTGCGGGGGTG
>NZ_QPFC01000481.1:0-3343 GCF_003427465.1 Nocardiopsis sp. TNDT3
AGCCCCAGCCCCGGCGCAGGTACCGCGACGAGAGCCCCAAGCCCCGTTCGGTGCGGCGCGCCAGGCCGCTGCCCAAGCCGGGCGGCGTCCGCTGAGCCCCGACCGCCCCGTGGGGGCCAGGGGGAGCGCGCGGGCTCGTGCGCGACCGCAGGTGAGCGCCCGGAGCCCCCTGGCAAAGCGGACGTCCCCGGAGGGGGCGCGGGTCAGATCCCGTGCAGCTCGCGGGCCCAGGCCTCCAGCCCGGCGGCGAACCCCTCCCGTTGCTCCGGAGAGAGCCGGTCGAAGGCCCGCAGCAGGGTCCGGGCTCGACTGGCCACGAACGCGCGCATGAGCTCGCGGTGCTCGTCGGCCAGCGACACCAGGGCGCGCCGCCGGTTGGCGGGGTCCTCGCGGCGCACCACCAGCCCCACCCGGGACAGGTCGCCGACCAGTTCGCTGACGGTGGAGGGGCCCACCCCCAGACGGGAGGAGAGTTCGCCCATGCCGAGTTCCTGGCCGTGGACGAGCTGGGACAGCACCGCGCCGTGTCGGGCGGTCAGGTGGTGGTCGGTGAACAGCCGCCGCAGTTCGGCGGGCATCTCGGCGTGGGCGCGGCGGTAGTAGGTCTCGATCAGGGGCACGAAGCGCAGTGCCCCCTCCACCGCCGCGCGGTCCGGAACGCGCGTGTCGTCGGCCTCTTGCCGGCCCGCCCCCTGCTCCATGCGCCGATGCTACCGGGGGTTGTTGCTGTTGGATCGGGAAGCCACTCAAGCGCACACAAGGGCACAGGAGTGAGCCCCTACTGCTGCCGAAAAGCGGTGTGTGGTGTGTGTCCCCATCCCGGTGGACGGCCCGCCCAGGAAAGTCTGTCCGAGGAGTTCGTTGATTCTCCGGACAAGCACCCCCGGTCCTGGCGACGGTCGTGTCGAACACAGCAACGAAACCGGCAGGGTCAGGAGGCGAGGCGAGATGGCAGGTATCGGCATGCGGCGGTTGCGGTCGATCGCCGACCCGTTCCTGGTCCCCGCGCCGACCGGGGTGAGCGTGCGTGACCGGCTCAAAGACCTCACCCCTGAGGACGAGGCGGTGCTGCGGGCCGTGGGCGCGCACCTGGGTTCGCTCGCCTCCACGGACCTGGCCGCCCGGTGTGCGGACGGCACTGGCCACGACAAGGACTCCTGGGCGGCCCGCAAACGGGAGTTGACCGCTGAGTCCTCGTCGCGGTGGGCCGGAGCCCTGACCAGGGCCTCCAACGAGCAGTGGGCGCTGGCCCGCCGCAGCCAGGCCGCCCACCTGCACCGCCTCCAGGCCGGGATCGACACCCTGCGCCACCGGTTGTCCCAACCCCTCGGGATCAAGGGCACTCAGGGTGTCCCGGCCGGGTACGCCTCACGTCAGGAGTGGCACGCCAAGTCCCGACGCCTGGCCACCCTGGAGCATCGCCATGCGGTGGCGGTGGCCGCCTGGGAGGAGGGCCGTGTACGGGTGGTGCGCGGCGGCAAACGGCTGCTGCACACCCGCCACCACCTGGAGCAGGCGCAGCTGACCGAGGCCGGATGGCGGGCCCGGTGGGAGGCCGCCCGCTTCTTCCTGTCCGCTGATGGTGAGTCCGGCAAACGCCACGGCAACGAGACGATCCGTATCACCCCTGAGGGGCAGGTCAGTATTCGGTTGCCCGCCCCGTTGGCGCATCTGGCCAACGCTGCCCGTGGTCGGTATGTGCTCTCAGGCCGGGTGGTCTTCGCCCACCGGGGCGCCGAGTGGGCTGATCGGGTCGAGGCCGATGGGGCGGTGGCCTACCGCATCCACCTGGATACGGATCGGGGCCGGTGGTATGTGAGCGCGTCCTGGACCCTGCAGGCGGTGCCTGCCCTGCCTCTGCAAGCGGCGCTGGCCCACGGGGTGATCGGGGTGGACGCCAACGCCGACCACCTGGCCGCCTGGCGACTCGACACCCACGGCAACCCGACCGGGAACCCGCACCGCTGTGAGTTCGACCTGTCCGGGAACTCCCAGCACCGGGACGCCCAGGTACGTCATGCCCTGTCCCGGTTGCTGCGCTGGGTTACCGCGAGCGGCATGCGGGCCATCGCTATCGAGGACCTGGACTTCGCCCGCGAGAAGTCCCGGGAGAAACACGGGCGGCGTAAGAAGTTCCGGCGGCTGATCAGTGGTTTTCCCACGGCTCGGCTGCGGTCCCGGTTGGTGTCGATGGCCCACACCCTGGGGGTGTCGGTCATCGCCGTGGACCCGGCGTATACATCAAGGTGGGGTGCCCAGCACTGGCAGCGACCCCTGACCACCACAACCAGGAAGGTCTCCCGGCACGATGCGGCCAGCATCGCGGTCGGGCGGCGCGCCCAGGGCCACCCGGTCCGGCGACGGACGGCACCGCCCCCACACCACCAGGGTGATGGTGTGGGGCATCGGACCGCCCAGGCCGCACCGGGCAGTCACAGGCGTGAGGGAAACCGCCCACCCGTCACGGAGCGTGCACACGATGTGCGTGGCCGGACGGGGCAGGAACGCGGTGACCCAGCCCATCCAGCACCGTTCGGGATGGGTGCGGTGCCAGCGTGACCCCCCCGAGGTCACTTCTGATCACTGTTCAGGAACGGTGTGACGTGGTCGTTCGGGGCTCAGTCGGCGACGCCGACGGCCCGGCGCACGGTGGCCGGGTCGTCCAGGACCCGCAGCAGCGCGTGCGCCAGGTCCGCGCGCGAGATCCGGTAGCCGGAGGGCACGTTGCGGTCCAGGGCCAGGCGGTACTCCCCCGTGGCCGGGGCGTCGGTCAGCTGGGGCGGGCGTACGACGGTCCAGGCGGCGCCGCTGGCCTCCAGGGCGGCCTCCATCCGCCCCAGGTCGAGGTAGGCGTCGCGGAAGAGCCTGCCGATCAGCGGCATGAGCAGCCGCTGCGGCAGCGGTCCGCCCGGCTCCTTCGGGCCGACGGGTGAGGCGCTGACCACGGCCAGGCGTGTGGCGCGGTCGTCCTCCAGCGCGCTCAGCACCGCGCCGGTCCAGGTGGTGGCGGGAAATCCGCCCTTGGCGCTCGCGGCCAGCGCCGAGACCACCGCGTCCGTCGCGGAGAGCAGGGAGCGCAGCCGGTCGGGTTCGGGGACGGGCATCCGGACCGTCTCCAGGCGCTCGTGGGTGACGGGCAGCCGCGCCGGATCGCGGACCAGGGCCGTGACCCGGTGTCCCGCGTTCAGGGCCTGGTCCACGACGTGGCGCCCGGTGCCTCCGGTGGCGCCCAGGACGGTGATGCGCATGCTGACTCCTCGGGGGGTGGCGGGGAGGGCCTTCTGGAACCCATCTTATTTCGGGTGCCCGAAGTATCCGTTCGGGGTGGGCTTCCCGCGCGCGG
>NZ_QPFC01000482.1:0-12075 GCF_003427465.1 Nocardiopsis sp. TNDT3
GCGCTGGACGCCAGGGCCGCCGGCACTGACCCGGCTATGTAGCCGTCCGACGACTCGGCCATCCGGCGGTAGGCGGCCGGGGTATTGGCGCCGAACAGCAGCGGCACCTGCCGTCCCCCGGCCGGAACCGCCGGATTCGGGCTTCCCGAAAGGGGTTCGCCGGCCCAGACCGACCGATAGGTCGCCAGGTCGCGGTCCATCCGGGCGCCCCGGCCCCGGGGTCCGTGCCCGGGCACGACGAAGTCGTCCTCGCGGATGCCCACCCCGATGCCGAGGGTGAGCCGGCCGCCGGAGACTCCGTCGATCGACGCCGCCTCCTTGGCCAGCAGCGCGCCCGGCCAGGTGGTCGCCAGCAGTACCTGGCTGATCAGCTCGATCGTGGTGGTGGCCCCGGCGGCCGCGGCCAGGGCGACGGTGTCCATCACGCCCGGATAGGCGACTCGGCCGGTGGTGCCCAGGGTGGCGAAGCCCGCTTCCTCCGCCCGGCGGGCCCAGGCAGGAATCACTGGGGCGTGGACGTCGCGGACCTGGTTGGGTAGTCCGATGCCGATGCGCATGGAGACGGTCCTTAGCTGGTACGGGTGTCGACGTTGCACGGGCCGTGGACCGGCCCGCTCCGTGATCCTGGCCAGGCACCCCTACACCCGGGTTGCAACCGTCAGACAGCGCGCACCGGGGCGTTCAGGACGGCGACGGCGTCGTCGAGTGTCGGCGGCTGTGAGGGAGGGGCGCCTTCGTACCAGCCGTGCGGTACGACCGACTGGAGGTAGGTGCCGGCCGGCCGGATGTCACTGTGCGCCTGGTGGAAATGGACGACGTCGCGGAGCAGCGCGGCGCCAGCCGCATCGCCGGCCGCGTCCAAGGCCAGGGCCCCGTTGTGCAGCACGGCCAGCTGATTGCTCAGGTCGCCTTCGTCGAGGAAACGCCGCAGCGAGGTCCGCAGCAGGGGCAGCGCTTCGCCGTCCCCCGCGTCGACCAGGGTCTGGGCCAGCATCAGCTCGCTGAGCGCGGCCGTCCAGACCAGCCCGGAGGCGTCGGCCAGCCGCACGGCAGCCCGCAGCCGGTGCCGGCCGTCGGCGATCCGGCCGGCTATGACGAGGGCGGCGCCCCACGCCATGGAGGTGGCCGCGATCAGCCAGGTGGTTCGCGTCTCGGTGGCGATGGCGTGCGCCTCTGCCGACGCGGTCAGCGCGATCGCCGGGTCGCCTCCCGGCAGCTGGACCAGAGCCTGGTAGTAGCGGACCTCGGCGAGCAGGCTGCGATGCCCCGGTTCCGAGCCCACCTCCAGGAGCGCCTCGGACAGCATGCGCCGTGCCGTGGTGACGTCGCCGGTGAAGTAGAACAGTCCGGCCGACGAGGTCTTGGCCCGCACGGAGTCGCCGAGCGGGGCGTCCGGCGCGGCGGCCAGGGCCGCGGCCAGCATCCGGTTGCCCTCGTCGAGCAGGCCGCTGCGGATCCAGAACCACATGAGCCGCGCGGCCGTGCGCAACGCCTCGACCGGGGCGTGCGTCAGGTCGTGCGCGAGCCCCGCGCGCAGGTTCGGCAACTCCAGACGCAGTGCCGCCATCGTGCTCGCTGACCGCACGCCCTGCAGGTCGCCCGCGGCCCGGGCGGCCAGCTCGCGAACCCAGACGGCATGGGCGGCGCGGGTCGCCGCCGGATCCTCGTCCACGGACCGGCAGTACGCCCGGATCGTCTCCAGCATCCGGTAGCGCGCGGTGCCGCCGCCGGTCTCGGCGGTGACCACGGACTGGTCGACCAGCGAGACGAGCGCGTCGAGCCCGGCGGCAGCGGAGGCCGCGGCCTCCACGGGAAAACCACCCTCGTAGGGCCAGAGCCGCACCGCGAGATCACGCTCGTCGCCGGAGAGGAGAGCGAAGCTCCAGGCGACGGCCTCCTGCAAGGTCGCGTGCGAGGTCATCGTGCCGTGCGGGATCCGGCCCAGCACGGTGAAACGGTCGTTCAGATGCTCGATCAGCCCCCGTACGCCGAAGGTCCGCACCCGCGCCGCCCCCAGTTCCAGGGCCAGCGGCAGACGGTCCAGCGCGTCGGCGAGGCGGCGCAGGTCACGGCGGTCGGCGTCCTGCTCGACCCAGCCGGGTCGGCCCGCGCGGATGCGATCGGCCAGCAGCGCCACGGCGTCGTCCGCGGCCAGCGGTCCGAGCGGGAGACTGTGCTCGCCGTCGACGCCGAGCGGTCCGCGGCTGGTGGCCACCACCCGCAACGCGGGAATCCGGTCGAGCAGGTCGATGACCAGCCGGGCCACCTCGCCGACGAGGTGCTCGCAGTTGTCGAGCACCAGGGGTTCCCCGCGCAGGCGCAGCCGCTTGACGAGTACCTCGTACGGGTCTCCGGTGAACCCGGTGACGTCGACCGCCGCGGCGACCGCCGAGACCAGGTGGGCGGGGTCGGCCACATCGGCGAGCCGGACGACGGCGTTCCGCCCCGCCCATTCCACGGCCAGGCGGGTCTTGCCCGACCCGGCGGGCCCGACGACGGTGACGAGCCGGTGCATGCCGACGAGACGGTCCAGCACGGCCAGATCGGTGTCGCGGCCGATGAACGACGACAGCGGCCGATCACCGGGCGTCGCGGCCCCGGCACCGGCGGCCGCCAGGGCCGGGTCCTGTGACAGGATGCGGCCTTCGAGCTGCCGCAACTCCGGTCCGGGGTCGACACCCAGTTCCTCGGCCAGCAGGGTCCGGACCCGGCGCACCGCGTTCAGGGCGTCGGCCTGGCGTCCCGAGCGGTAGAGCGCCAGGGCCAGCAACTGCCATCGGCGTTCGCGGTACGGCTCGGCGTGCACCAGCAGCTCGAGCCTGGCCGCCGCACCGGCGTGGTCGCCGGTGGCCAGCAGCGCCGCAGCGCCCTCCTCCTGGGCGCTGTCGCGCTGTTCCACCAGGGCGGCACGGACCGCGGCCGTCGACTCGTCGTCGGCCAGATCCTCGTACGGTGTCCCGCGCCACAACCGCAGCGCCGTGTCGAAGGCCTCGTGCGCATCGGCGTGGCGGTCGCCGGCCGCCAACGCACGGGCGCGGACGAGATGGCCGCGAAACTGTTCGACGTCGGTGTCAGCGGCAAGAAGCCGATAGCCACCGGGGGACCGCTGTAGCGCCGTGCCCGGCAGCACCCGGCGCAGGCGGGAGACGTACACCTGCAGGGCGCCTGCCGGATCGCGTGGCCGGCGGTCACCCCACAGTCCTTCGGCCAGGCTGTCATCCCGGACCGGACGCCCTTCCGCGGCGATCAGGATCGCCAGCAGCCTGCGGGGCAGCCGGCCCCCGACGTGGACCGGCTGATCTCCCGCGTGAACCTCGAACGGACCCAGCACCGAGAATGTCAGCACCGCACCATGTAAGCCCATGCCACCGACGGCGGCAAACGGCGCGGCGGCCGCCGTATCCGTGCTGTAGGCGGCTTGAAAGGTACAGCCCCGAAGCTGCTCCCATGCACAACGAGAAGATGGCCGACAGCCGCGACATGATCGGCGCGCACGACGCCATGAGGCGGGAGTTCGGCGCTCTGCCCGCGCTGGTCGCCGGCGTGTCGGCGCGTGACGCGGACGGCACCACCGTCGTCGCCCGCCACGTCCTGATGATGGTCGACTTCCTGCACGCCCACCACACCAGCGAGGACGACCATGTGTGGCCCCGGCTGCGGGAGCGTTGCCCCGCCGACGTCGAGCCCCTCGTCGAGACGATGGACCGGCAGCACGCCTTCATCGACGGCGAGCTGGAGGCGCTCGCCGCGGGCAGTCGGCGTTGGCGGGCCTCCGCCGACGCCACCGACCGGGATGCTGCCGCCGCCGTCGCGGAGCGTCTGCTGCCGGCGCTGTACGAGCATCTGGCACTGGAGGAGGAGCGGATCCTGCCGCTCATCGATCGCTACCTGACCGAACGCGAGTGGAAGGCGACCGTCGAGGCGTCCTTCGGCAAGGTGACCTTCGCTCGGCGTCTGCTGATGCTGGGCATGGCCCTGCACGGGGCGAGCGAGGAGCAGGCCCAGCTCCTGCGCGCCGCCGTCCCCGCGGTCGTCTGGCATGCCGGTCGCCCGATCGGGACCCGTCTCTATCGCACCCACCGTGAGCGGCTGGCTGCCGCGAGCCCGGGTTCAGATCTCTGACCCTCGACCACTCGCCCACGCGCGAGCCGCGGCCGTGATCACCACGTTGTCGCGGTGGTGCCCGGTCTTGTCGTCGAACCGTCCGCCGCAGGTGCTCAGGACGGGCCGTGCCGCTCCACCGCGGGCGAAGGACTCCTCCTCCCGCCCCCCTGGGCCGGTAGACACCGGTGTCGACGGTACGGCGGACTGCGAGTTTTCGGGCGAGGAGTGCGGTGGCGCCTTCGACGGTCCATCCGCTGTCGTGGTGGTAAGGCCGTGCGGCCAGCCGGTCGTAGGCGAACCGGCGCTGGAGTTCGGCCAGCGGCCACGGGCCGTCGGGTGTGACGGCTGCACACAGGCGCTCGGTCAAGGCGCGGCGCAACGCGGCCGGGGTGGTGCAGGGGAGGGTTGCCGTGCCTGGCGGTGATCGGCCCACTTCTCGCCCTTGCGCGGGTCGGCGGGCATGAGCGGGGTGAGAAGGACCCGCTCGGCATCGGAGAGTTCAGGACGACCGACCATGACACGACCCTGCTCGTCGGTCCCGGCCGGGAACTCCTCCGCCCGCCGCCCGCCTGATCCCGCAGCAGGACCCCCAGCCCGGCCACCGTCCGCAGGGGCGGCCCGGCCCGCGCACCCGCGAAGCTGCCCCGTGCCCTCTCCGGGGTCAGGCGTCGGCTCTGGCGGGGGCGCGGCGGATCAGCGCGCTGAGCAGGAGACCGAACCCGGCGGCCGCAGCGGCTGCGGCCGGGACCAGGCCGGGGCTCGTGGCGACCGCCGCGCCGCCGAGCACTCCGCCCAGGGCCGCCCCGACGTACACCGAACTGCTGTGCACCGCCATGGCCTGCGAGGCGGCGCGTGTACCCGCCCGGTCGAGCATGAGCGCCTGAAGGCTCGGCGGCACCGCCCACGCGGCGGCTGACCAGACCATGAGCAGGGGCACCACCGCCCACACGGGCACCGGGGCCGCCAGCCACAGCAGGGCCACGGCCGACATGGTCAGGCAGAAGAGCACGACTGCGCACAGGAAGGCGCGGAAGGGCCCGAGGCGGTCCACCAGGCGGCCCGACGCCTGCGTGCCGAGCAGGCCGCCGACGCCGGAGCACACCAGCAGCACCGCCAACAGGGCGGGGGTGACGCCGGAGAGCCCGGAGAGGACGACCGCGATGTAGGTCTGGAAGGCGAGGTTTCCGGCCACGGTCAGGACGGTGATCGCCAGGACGACGGCCACGGTCCGGTTGACCAGAGGGCGGACGAGGTCCGCCGGGGCTTGGGGTTCCTGGTCGGTACCGTCCGACCCGGCGGGCAGGGCGCGGGCGGCGAGAGCGAGGGAGGCCAGTCCCAGGAGCCCGCCGAACACGAAGGTCGCCTGCCAGCCCAGCAGGGCGCCGATCCACGTCCCGAGGGGGACGCCGATCAGGATGGCGCCGGTCAGGCCCGTCATGACGGTGGCCAGGTAGCGGCCCCTGTGCTCGGGCGGGGCCTGTGTGCTCGCGATCGCCAGGGAGGCGGGCAGGACCACCGCCGCCGCCAGCGCCGCCACGACCCGCAGGGCCACGAGCGGGAGGTAGCCGTCGACGAGGGGGACGGCGACGTTGGCGGCGGTGAACACGGCCAGGGCCCAGAACAGGGCCCGTCTGCGGGAGATCCGGGCGAACAGGACCGCCCACAGGGGCGCGGTGAGCGCGTAGACGAGGGAGTAGACGGTGACGAGCTGTCCGGCCGCGGCCTCCGACACGTCCACGTCGGAGGCGATCGAGGGGAGCACGCCGATGATGATGAAGTCGTCCGTCTGGACCGCGAAGGCGGCCAGTGCCAGGGCGAGGAGCCACAGGGGAGGCCGTTGGAAACCACTCATGGGATAAAGGTAACAAGTGTTTCCCTTATCCGTGTGCCAAAGTGGCCTTCCGGAGGTGGGGCACCATGCCACGGATCGCGGACCCGCGCCGTCGCCGGGACGTCGTCGACGCGGTGATCGGCCAGCTCTCCCGCACGGGCATCGGCAACTTCTCGCTGCGCGCCCTGGCCGAGGGGCTCGGGCAGAGCACCCGTGTGCTCACCCACCACTTCGCGGACAAGGACGCCCTCGTCGCCGCCGTGCTGGAACGGCTGGACGAGCAGCAGCACGAGGCCCTGCGCGCCACCCCGGGCTGGGAGGACCCCTCCGTGCCGGTCGGCGCCATCGTCCGCTCCACCTGGAAGCGCAACCTCGGCTCCGGTGAGGTGGCCACGACCCGCCTGATCCGCGAGATCGAGGGACTGGCCGCCAGCGGCAGGCTCCCGTGCCCGGTGCCGGGCTTCGCACGCAGGCGCGCGGAGTTCGTCGCGGCGTGCCTGGCCGCGCGCGGCCTGGGCCCCAAGGCGGCCCTCGTGCACGCCACCGTGCTCAACGCCGCCTTCGCCGGACTGGAGACCGACTTCCTCATGACCGGTGACCGGGAGCGGACCGAGGCCGCCCTGGAGGACCTGTGCGCCTGGATCGACTCCCGCGTGGCCGGAGCACGACCCGGCGGGTGAGGGGGAGGGCCCGGCGCCCGGCGGACCGCTGGGTGCCCGGCCCGCGCACCCCTCCTCCTGGTCAGGGCCCCGCCCGCGCACCCGCCGGAGGGGTCGGGCGAGTGGGTGCGTCCGGCTGCCCGGAGCCGTCGCCCGCGCCCGCCCGGGGCTCCCGGAGGGCCGGGCGGTCGAAACCAGAACATACTGAGATCCTGTTCACATCCAGTGCGCGGCGTCCTCGTCTGGCCCGCGTGAAGTAGCAGCTGGTACGGTGGCACCCGCTGTGACCCAGCGAGACGTGAGAGGAGGTGCTGTGATGTCCCGGTCAGTGGCCACGGCGCCCCCGTCGCGTCGTCACGCGCCCGTACTCCTCGAAGGCGCCCGCTTCCGCGCCCTGGACGTCTACGCCCGCGTCGGCCGTTCGCGCTTCGCCGAACGGCACAAGCTGCCCGTGCGCAACCCCCGCCCCCTGGGCACCAACGGCTACTCCACCTCGTGGGGTACCAACGCCCACGGCGAACTCAGCTCCTGCCCGCCCGGACGCAGCTGATCCTTCCGCCTCGCCCGAGGCGTCTTCTCCTTTCCGCATGACGGTCGCCCCGTGTCCGCGCGCCGTCGGGTACCGGCCTGCCTACGGCACCGGTATCTGACGTCGGCGTCCGCGGTCCTCTTCGGCTACCGGTCTGCCCACGGCACCGGCATCCGACGTCAGTGCCCGCGGTCCTCTTCGGCTTCCGTCCTGCGCGAGGCACCTTTCGCGTGCCCTCCTCCACCTTTTTTCGCTGAACGCCGACCGTGCCGCACCCCTGTGCGCCACGGCCGTCCCCGGCGTGTGCCCGCATGCCCGGGGACCGGCGCGCAACCGTGAAAGGACAGCGGCGTGCTGCTGCTCCTCCTTGCCGTACTCACCGTCACCACCCTGCTCGTCCCGCTGCTGGGACGCCCGCTGGGCCGCGCCGCGGGGTGGCCCATCGCCCTGGTGCTGACCCTGGCGGCCCTGTGGGTCGGCGCCCGGGGGCCCTCCCTGTGGAACCACGACCGGGTCCTGGAGGCGTCCCTGCCCTGGATGCCCGCCCTCGGCGTGGGCCTGCACCTGCGCATGGACGGCCTGGCCTGGCTGTTCTGCGTGCTCGTGCTCGGCGTGGGCGCCCTGGTCATGGCCTACTCCACCCGCTACTTCCCGCCCGGGCGCAGGACCGGCTTCTACGTCCTGATGAGCGCCTTCGCCCTGGCGATGACCGGTCTGGTCCTGGCCGACGACGTGGTCCTGCTCTTCGTCTTCTGGGAGCTGACCACGATCTGCTCCTTCCACCTGATCGGACTGTCCGGACCGGGCGCCTCACGACCGGCCGTGCGCACGTTCCTGCTCACCGCCATGGGCGGCCTGGCGCTGCTGACCGCGGTGGTGCTGCTGTGGGTGCGCACCGGGACCACCCGCCTCAGCGCGATCCTGGGCGACCCGTCCTGGACCCAGGACACCGCCTTCACCGGCACCGTGGCGGTGCTGGTGGTCATCGCGGTGTTCACCAAGTCGGCCCAGTTCCCCTTCCACTACTGGCTGCCCGACGCCATGGCCGCGAGCACCCCGGTGAGCGCCTACCTGCACGCGGCGGCGATGGTCAAGGCCGGCGTCTACCTGGCGATGCGCTTCTCACCGGCCTTCAGCGACACGCCGCTGTGGGGTGCCACCCTGGTCGTCGCCGGTCTGACCACCGCCGTGGTCGGCGCCGTGCTGGCCCTGCGACGGCACGACCTGAAGGAGCTCACCGCCTACTCCACGGTCAGCCAACTCGGCTTCCTCGTCGCCGTCATCGGTGTGGGAACCCCGCAGGCGCTCGTCGCCGCCGTCGTGCACACCGCGGCCCACGCCCTGTTCAAGTCGGCGCTGTTCATGTCGGTGGGCGTGATCGACCACCAGACGGGAACCCGGGACCTGCGTGAACTCGGCGGTCTGCGCCGGGCGATGCCCGTCACCGCGGCGGTGAGCGCGCTCGCCGCCCTGTCCATGGCCGGGGTCCCCCCTCTCCTGGGGTTCGTCAGCAAGGAGAACCTCTTCGAGGCGCTTCTCCAGACACCGGGGCCCGCCTGGGCCGGTCCGGTCGCCGGGGCCGTCGCGGTCGTGGCGGCGTCGTTGACCTTCGCCTACGCCTTCCGCTTCGTGTACCTGGCCTTCGGCGGGAGCGGCAGACGCCGTCCCGACCGGGAACCGCCCCGGGAGGCGGGCGCGCTCCTCCTGGCCGCCCCCGTGGTCACCGCGGCGGCGGGCCTGGTCCTGGGGCTGGGAGCCACGGCGCTGAACCCGGCCGTCTCCTGGGCGGCCGGCGACGCGGTCCTGGCTCCCGCGGACTCCCACCTGGCGCTGTGGCACGGACTCAACCCGGCCCTGGGGATGTCGGCCGCCGCCCTGCTCCTGGGCGCCCTCCTGACCTGGGCCTCCCGCTCCGGGGAGAAACTCGCCGGGCGCCGGTTCCTCCCCGTCCGGGGCACAGGCGTCTTCGAACGCGTGCACGCGGCGGTCATCGCCCTGGGAACGCGCGTGGGCGACCTGACCCGCACCGACGCGCCCACCCGCCACCTGGCCGTGCCGTTCGTCATGCTCATCGCGCTCGCCGCCGTGGTCTGCGCTCTCGGACTGGACTACGGGCTGCCGCCCGCTCCCACCTCACGCGCGCTGGACTGGCTCCTGGTGGCGTTGGTGGCGGTCGCGGTGCTCACCTCGGTGGTGACCCGCTCGCGGATGGCCGCCCTGGCCCTGGTCGGGGTCGCCGGGTTCGCCACCGCGCTGTGGTTCGTCTTCCTCGGCGCCGTCGACGTGGCGCTGACCCAGTTGCTGGTGGAGACCCTGACGGTAGTCGTGGCGGTCCTGGTGCTGCGCCGGCTCCCCCGCGAGTTCCACCGGGTCCGCCGCTCACGCACCGCCCTCACCGCGGCGGTCGCCCTGGCCGCGGGGACCGTGGCGGGGCTGGGCGCCTACCTGCTCACCGGCCGCAGGGAGCTCTCCGGGGTCAGCGACTACCTGCTCTCCCACGCGCCCGAGGACACCGGCGGCACCAACGTGGTCAACACGATCCTGGTCGACTACCGGGCCCTGGACACACTGGGCGAACTCACCGTCCTGGGGGTGGCCGGCCTGATCATCATCGCCGTCCTGCGCTCGTCCGGTCTCACCGCGAACGGCGAGGTCTCCCCCCGCGTGGCCGGGACCAACCCGGTCTGGGACGCCGACGACAACACCGTGATCATGCGCACCGTGGCGCGCTGGCTCATCCCGCTGCTGGTGCTGTGGTCGCTCTACCTCCTGCTGAGGGGCCACAACGCCCCGGGCGGTGGCTTCATCGCCGGACTGGTCGGCGGTTCGGCCTTCGCCCTGGCCTACCTGACCGCGCCCAGCGCCTCGGCGGCCCGCATCCGCCTGGCCTACCCGGCCTTCATCGCCGCGGGAGTCCTCACCGCCGCGGCCACCGGGCTGCTCGGCTACGCCGACGGGTCCTTCCTGCGGCCCCTGCACGCCGAGATCCCCCTGCCCTGGGGCGATTACTACCACTTCACCAGCGCGCTCGTCTTCGACGTGGGCGTCTACCTGGCCGTGGTCGGCGTGCTGCTGACCGCGCTCAACCAGCTGGGGCTGCCCCGGAGCGGGCGTAAGAGCCCCCCGGAGCCCGACACGCACCGCACACACGACCCCGTCCAGCACGGTCCGGCCACCGGAGGCACCCGATGACCCTGGCCATCACGATCGGCGTCCTGAGCGCCGGAGCCGTCTACCTGATCCTGCAACGCGGCATGGTCCGCGTCGTCCTGGGCTTCGTCCTGCTCAGCCACGGGGTCAACCTCCTGCTGATGTCGGCGGGCGGCGCCTTCCGCCGGGGCGAACCCCTGTTGGGGCGGGACACCGGCGCCGCCATGGCCGACCCCCTGCCCCAGGCGTTCGTGCTCACGGCGATCGTCATCGCCTTCTCCATCACCATCTACATGCTCGCCCTCGCCGCGACCGGTGAGAGCGACGACACCGAGGACGCCTCATGATCCCCGTTCTCCTGCCCGTGCTGGTCGCGGTTCCCCTCCTGACCGCCGCGCTGCTGGTGCTGCCCCTCGCACGCGGGGTGGCCCGCGCCCTGTTCCTGGGGACCAGCGCCTTCGCGCTCGCCGCCGGTGCCGTACTGGTCTGGTGCACGCGGGAGGGACAGGTACACGCCCACCAGGTGGGTCTGTGGCCCGCCGGGGTGTCCATCCCCTTCGTCGCCGACACCTTCAGCGCGCTGATGGTCACCACCACCGCCCTGTTGGTGCTGGTGTGCTCGGCCTTCGCCGTGGCCACCGGCGAGGCCGGTCGGCGCTTCTTCCCGTCCCTGGTGCTGGTGCTGTCCGCCGGGGTGTACGGGGCGCTGCTCACGGGCGACCTGTTCAACCTCTTCGTGTTCGTCGAGGTGATGCTGCTGCCCTCCTACGGGCTGATGGCCATCGCCGGGACCCTGCGCGGCCTGCGGGGCGGACGGATCTACGTCGCGGTCAACCTGCTCACCTCGACCGTGTTCCTGGCCGGTGTCGCCCTGGTCTACGGCACCGCCGGAACCGTGCAGCTCGGCGAACTCGCGGGCGCCGCCCAGGAGTCGCCCGTGGTCGCGGCCGCCATGGGCGTGGTGCTGCTGGCGATGTCGGTCAAGGCCGCCGTCGTGCCGGTGCACGGCTGGCTGGCGCGCACCTACACCGCGCCCTCCCCGGCGGTGACCGCCCTGTTCTCCGGTCTGCACACCAAGGTCGCCATCTACGCGATCTACCGCCTCTACGCGGTGGTCTTCGGCGGCGAGTCCTCGCTGCTGTGGGTGGGCCTGGTGCTGTTCGGCGCGACCATGCTGATCGGGGTCCTGGGCGCGGTGGGGGAGGACACCACCCGCTCGATCCTGGTCTTCCACATGGTCAGCCAGATCGGCTACATCCTCCTCGGCGTCGCCCTGTTCACCGAACTGGGACTGATGGCGGGCATCTTCTACCTCATCCACCACATGGTGGTGAAGGCGTCCCTGTTCCTGTCCACCGGCGCGATCGAGCACGTCCACGGCACCGGCAGACTCGACCGGCTGGGAGGCGTGGCCCGCCGGGAACCGCTGCTGGCCCTGGCCTTCCTGGGCGCGGCCCTGTCCCTGGCCGGACTGCCGCCCTTCTCCGGGTTCGTCGCCAAGCTCACCCTGGTCGCCGCCGCCTTCGCCGACGGCCAGTGGGCGGTCGCCGCCGTCGCCGTCGCCGTCAGCCTCATCACCCTGATGTCGATGCTCAAGATCTGGGGCTCGGTGTTCTGGGGCCCCGACCCGGGCTCCGGGCCCGAACCCGGGGGCGGACGGTCGGCGCAGGGGAGCGGGACGGTCACCGCGCCCCCGGCCGCCACGAGGATCCGCGCGGGCCTGGTGCTGCCCGCGGCGGCGCTGACCGGCGTCACCCTGTGCGTCGGCCTGGGCGCCCAGGTCCTGCTCGACCTGAGCGCCC
>NZ_QPFC01000045.1:0-6449 GCF_003427465.1 Nocardiopsis sp. TNDT3
AACCGGTGGGGGCTGGCGGTCGTGGGGGCGGTGCTGCTCGTCGCCGGGCTGGCGTCGCTGGCCGCCGGGCGCGGCCTGTTCGGCGGGGGAGCGGCCGACAGCGCCCTGCTCGGCCCCGGGGCCCGGGAGGCGCTCGACCAGCAGTGGGTGCCCTACGCGGTGGTCGCGGTGGCCTTCGTCGCCGGTTTCCTGGCCCTGCGCTGGCTGATGTCCCAGGGGCTCAACGACACGGTGGGGCGCCTGGTCCTGGAGCGCGGGGAGCAGGGGCGGGTGGAGATGTCCGAGAACGTGGCCCGCGGGGCCCTGGAGCAGGAGGTCGCCGACTACCCGGGCGTGCGCCGCGCCCGCGCGAGGCTGACCGAGTCCGCCGAGGCGCCGCACCTGCGCCTGGCGCTGACCCTGGACGACGACGCGGACGTGGCCGGGGTGTGGCGGCGGGTGAGCTCGGAGGCGCTGGCGAACCTGCGCCGGGCGCTGGACCTGGAGCAGGTCCCGGCCGTCGTGCGGATGTCGATGACGGCACCTGCCAAGAACCCGCGGCGCAGCCTGGCCTGAGCCGTTGCCGCCGATTGTCGGTGCCTGCTGTTAGCTTCGCCACATGACTCGAACGACTTTCGTGAACCTGCCCGTCAAGAGCGTCGACGCCACCCGGGAGTTCTTCAGCGCGCTGGGCTTCGGCTACGACGAGGCCTTCTCCGACGACAGGGCGCTGTGCATGGTCGTCAGCGACACCTCGCGCGTCCTGTTCCTGTCCGAACCCTTCTTCGCGGAGTTCACGCCCTCGGGGATAGCCGACACCTCCGCGGGCGCGGAGGTGATCACCTGCCTGAGCGCCGACAGCCGTGAGGACGTGGACCGGATCGCCGAGGCCGCCGCCGTGGCCGGGGCGACCCACGCCAGGACCACCGAGCACACCGGCATGTACTCGCGCTCCTTCGCCGACCCCGACGGCCACCTGTGGGAGTTCCTGTACATGGACGCGACCGCCACCATCTCCTGAGCGACGGCGGGCGCGGGCCCCGGGGCCCGCACCCGCCGGCCGCGTCAGCGCACGGCGTCGCGCTCGTGGCGGATCCGGCCGTCGCGCAGCACGGTGCGCACGCTCGTCTCCGGCGAGGCCAGGACCCCGATGTCGGTGAGCGGGTCGCCGTCGACCACGACGAGGTCGGCCCGCGCCCCGTCGCGCAGGGTTCCGACGACCCCCTCCAGCCCCAGCAGGCGGGCGGCGTTGACGGTGGCGGCGCGCAGCACGTCCGCGGCGGGCTGGACCCGGCCGCGGATGGCGAACTCCTGGCTCTGGCGGTCCTGCATGCCGCCGAGCAGGTCGCTGCCGAAGACCAGGTTCACCCCGGCCTCGTGGGCCATGCGCAGGGCGTCCAGCCCCCGGTCGAGCACGGTGTCCACCTTGGCCTGGCTGGCCGCGGGCAGCCCGTTGGCGGCCCCCTGCCGGGAGAGTTCCTGGTAGGTGACCAGGGTGGGCACCAGGTAGGCGTCGTGCTCCAGGAACAGCTCGATGCTGCTCTCGTCGATGAGGTTGCCGTGCTCGATGCAGCGCACGCCGAGGCGGAGCCCGCGGTTGACGGCGCGGGCGGTGTAGGCGTGGCCGGTCACGTAGCGGTTGGCCGCCTCGGCCTCCTCCACCACGGCCCGGATCTCGTCCTCGGAGGACTGGGTGGAGTCGATGCGGTCGGTGGGGGAGGCGACGCCGCCCGAGAGCATGATCTTGAGGTGGTGGGCTCCGGTGCGCAGCTGCTCGCGGGCCGCGCGGCGGAACTCCACGGGCCCGTCGCAGACGATGCCCGCGCCGGGGCAGCAGGCGTGGGTGTCGTTGCCCTGGCGGCCGGGCGTGCGGAAGTCGCCGTGGCCGCCGGTCTGCGACAGCGCCTTGCCGCCGAACATGAGCCGGGGGCCGTCGACGAGCCCCTCCTCGACCGCCCTGGCCAGCCCCCAGTCGCCCCCGGCGACGTCGCGGACGGTGGTGAAGCCGCGCCTGAGCATGTCGCCCAGGGACCGTCCCGCGTAGCTGGCGATGTAGGCGGGCGACTGGTCCATCGCGGCGCCGAGGTCGGCGCTGAAGGCGGTCGGGTGCACGTGGGCGTCGATCAGGCCCGGCATGAGGGTGGCCCCCGCCAGGTCCACGGTCGGCACCCGCGGTCCCACCTCGGGCGGGGTTCCCCGGCCGCTGCCCGCGACGAGGCCGTCCCGCACCAGGAGCCAGGAGCCGGGGGTCCTCGTGCCCGCCTCGGGGTCGAGCAGCCCGGCGCCCGTGAAGAGGATGTGCGGTTCTGACTGGCGGGTCATGGATACCTCCGTCGGGGTTCGCGTTGTTGCAATATATGTTGCACCACGGGGAGGGGGCCACCCCGAGGGGGTGGTATCGCTTGGGGTGCGGCGCGGTCCGGGGCGCCGGGACGGAGGGGTGATGGCGGACTGGATCGAGGCAGCGCTCGGCGGCGGACGCCTGGGCCGCGCGGCCGAGCGCGTGGTCAGGGTGCTGCGGGACGAGCCGAGGTTCGCCTCCTACGCGAGCACCGCCGAGCTCGCCGAGCGGGCCGGGGTCAACGTCGCCACGGTCGTGCGGGCCGCGCAGGCCCTGGGGTTCACCGGCTGGCCCGCCCTGCGCGTCGAACTGCGCTCGCGCTACCTGGCCTCGCTCAGCGCCGGAGAGGTCCTGGCAGAACACGCCGGGTCCGACGCCGACCCCGTGCGCGAGGCCTTCCGCGCCGACCGCGAGGGGCTGCGCGACCTGGAGCGGACCCTGGACCCCGCCCGGGTGCGCGCCCTGGCGGGCGCGGTGCACGGGGCGCGCCGGACGCGGGTGGTGGGTTCGGGCACCTTCGCGGCGCCGGGCGTGCAGCTCGCGCACGCCGCGGGGATCATGGGCTACGACGTGGAGCGCCTGGAGCTGGGCGGAACCGGCCTGGTCAGCGCGCTGGCGCGGATGGGCCCCGGCGACCTGTTGCTGGCGTGCGACCTGTGGCGGCTCCCGGTCGCGCTGCGCTCGGCGGCGCGGGTGGCCCGTGAGCGGTCGGTGCCGGTCGCGGTGATCACCGACCGCAGGGACTCCCCGCTGGCGGAGGGGGCGGCGCACGTGCTGCTGGTGCCCAGCGAGGGTGTGGGCATGTTCCCCTCGCTCACCCCGGTGATGGCGGTCGTCCACGCGGTGCTGGCCGAGCTGGCCCGCCTCGGCGGGGACGAGGTGCTGGCCGCGGTGCGCGACACGGAGCGGCTCTGGGAGAGCACGGAGCTCTTCTGAGCGACGCCGGGGGGAACGACCTGGGAAGACGCGGTGACACGACTGTGACGTGATCAGGGTCACGTTCGCTGCAATAAGTGTTGCATTTCACGCGGCGGGGCTGCTTACATGGCCCGGTCGGGCCGCCCCGCGGGCGGTCCCTCCCGTGCACGTCCCCCGAACCCAACCTCGCCGCGAAGGTGGCCCATGCAGACGACCCATCTCGTGATCCTCGCCGTGTACATCCTGGCCATGATCGGGATCGCCCTCTACTTCGTGCGCTCGGGCAGGCTGCGCGGCGGTGACGACTTCCTGTTCGCCGGACGCAGCCTCCCCCGCCCGGTCATGATCGCCACCATGCTGGTCACCTGGGTCGGCTCGGGCACCATCATCGGCGGCGCCAACTTCGCCTACACCTACGGCCCGACGGCCGGGATGGTCTTCTTCGCGGGGACGCCGCTGGGCATCCTGGTCCTGCTCCTGGCGGCCCGCCGGATCCGCCGGGCGTCCCGGCACACCATCCCCGAACTGCTGGAGGTGCGCTTCGGCATCGGGGTGCGCACCGTCGCCGCCGTGGTCACCACCATCGCCTTCCTGGGGCTGACCGCCTCGCAGTTCGTCGGCGGCGGATACGTCGTCAGCCTGGTCACGCCGCTGTCCGCCACTCAGGGCACCGTGCTCATCGCGGTCGTCGTGACGCTGCTGACCGTCACCGGAGGCCTGTTCTCGGTCGCCTACACCGACTTCGTCTCGGCCATCCTCATCCTGCTCAGCCTGTTCGTGTCGGTGCCGTTGGTGTTCGCCGCGATCGGCGGCCCCGGCGCCTACTGGGACGGCCTTCCCGAGCAGGCGACCACCTTCAGCGGCGGACTCACCGCCCTGCAGCTGCTCGGCTACTTCCTGCCGCTCTTCCTGCTCCTGCTCGCCGACCAGAACATGTACCAGCGCCTGGCCGCGGCCAAGGACGAGCGCGAGGCGCGCTCCTCCACCCTGGGCATGTTCGTGGGCAGCTTCTTCGTCTTCGTGCCCGTCGTGCTGCTCGCCACCTGCGCCGCCATCCTCATGCCCGGCATCAACGGCGACATGGCGGTGCTGAGCCTGGCCTCCGAGGGCTACCTCCCGGTGGTGCTGGGCGGTCTGATCCTGGCCGGGGCGGTCGCCTTCGTCATCACGACCGGGTCCTCGTACATGCTCTCCTGCGCCTCCAACGTCGCCTACGACCTGTACGCCCGCTTCGCCGGGGACGGTGTGGACGAGCGCCGCAAGCTCGTGGTCCAGCGCCTGTCGGTCCTGGGCATCGCGCTCGCGGGCCTGGCGCTGAGCCTGTTCTTCCCGACCGTGCTGGAGCTGCAGATGTACTCCTACACGGTCTACGGCGCCGCGATCACCCCGGTGGTCCTGTCGGTGCTGTTCTGGAAGCGCGCGACCACCGCGGGCGCCGTCGCGGCGCTGGTGGTCGGCGCGGCCACCACCATCGGCTGGCAGATCGCCGGGACCCCGGGCGGCCTCAACGCGGTCATCGTCGCCCTGCCCGCCGCCCTGGTCGCGCTCGTCGTGGCCAGCCTGGTCACCAAGGCCCCCGACCCCGCGCGGGTGGCCGCGGCCGAGGAGCCCGCGCCCACCGGAACCGACGCCTGACACACGCGGGGACCGCTCCCGACCGGGCGCGGTCCCCGTACTCTCTCCCCGCGCCCCGGCGGGCGGCCACGTCGGCCGCGAGGAAGACGGATCCCTCAGCACTCGATGACGTTGACGGCCAGGCCGCCGCGCGAGGTCTCCTTGTACTTGTCCATCATGTCGCGGCCCGTGTCGCGCATGGTCCGGATGACCTTGTCCAGCGACACGAAGTGGCTGCCGTCGCCGCGCAGCGCGATGCGCGCGGCGCTGATCGCCTTCACCGAGGCCAGCGCGTTGCGCTCGATGCACGGCACCTGCACCAGGCCGCCGATGGGGTCGCAGGTCAGCCCCAGGTTGTGCTCCATGGCGATCTCGGCGGCGTTCTCCACCTGCGCGGGGGTGCCGCCCAGCACCTCGGCCAGCCCGGCGGCGGCCATCGAGGAGGCCGAACCCACCTCGCCCTGGCAGCCCACCTCGGCACCCGAGATCGACGCGTTCTGCTTGAACAGGATGCCCACGGCCCCCGCGGTCAGCAGGAACCGCACCACGCCCTCGTCGCCCGCGCCCGGGCTGAAGTGCAGGTAGTAGTGCAGCACGGCGGGCACGATGCCCGCGGCCCCGTTGGTCGGCGCGGTCACCACACGGCCGCCCGCGGCGTTCTCCTCGTTCACGGCCAGCGCGTAGAGCGTGATCCAGTCGCTGCCGCGCATGGGGTCGGAGTCCACCCCCGTCGGCGCCAGCAGGCCCGACTCGTCGCAGTTGCCGCCCAGCTGCCGGTACAGGCGGTGCGCCCGCCGGGGCACCTTCAGCCCGCCGGGCAGGCTGCCCTCGGTGGTCACCCCGCGGCGCACGCACTGGCGCATCGCCTCCCACAGCACGAGCAGCTCGGCCCTGATCCGCTCGGGGGAGCGCCCGAACGCCTGCTCGTTGGCGAGCATCACCGCGCTGATCGACATCCCGGTGTCGGCGCAGATGCCCAGCAGCTCCTCGGCGCTGGAGAAGGGGTGGGGCACCCGGGTGTCGTCGGCCTTGATCCGGTCCGCGCCCGCCGCGCGCTCGTCCACGACGAACCCGCCGCCCACCGAGTAGTACACCTTCGCCGCCAGTTCGGCGCCGGAGGAGTCCAGCGCCACGAACCGCATCCCGTTGGGGTGGTCGGGCAGGCTCTCCCTGCGGCGGAAGTCCACGTCCACGGCCGGGTCGAAGGCCACCGGCGGCCCCTCGGGCCCGCCCAGGTACAGGGTCCGCTCCCGGCGCACCCCCTCCACCAGTTCGGGCACCGCGTCCACGTCCACGTGCTCGGGGGTGTGCCCCATCAGCCCCAGGACCACCGCGCGGTCGCTGCCGTGCCCCTTGCCGGTGAGCGCCAGGGAGCCGTACAGCTCCGCGCGCACGCGGGCCACGCCGTCGAGCAGGCCCTCCTCGCGCAGTCCGGCCACGAACGTGCGCGCGGCCTTCATCGGCCCGACCGTGTGCGAGCTGGACGGTCCGATTCCGATCTTGAACAGGTCGAACACGCTGATGGCCATGGCTGTCCTCCTCGTCGAGTACAGGGCCCGGGCATGGGATCGCCGTGCGGGGCCGCCCGGCCCCGCAC
>NZ_QPFC01000483.1:0-6912 GCF_003427465.1 Nocardiopsis sp. TNDT3
CCGCCGTGCCCGGCCCCGTGGGACGCCGCGTCCGTGAGCAGGCCCTTAGCGGCGCGGCCCTCGGCGCGGTCGTGGAGGGCGACGCCCTGCGGGGGCACCACCGGCCCGCCCCCCGGCCGGTCGCCCGCGGCCGCGCGGTGCGACGGCGGGTTCGCCGTGCGGGTCCCGTCGTCATGGAGGTCGGCGCCGGTCCGCCCCGCGGAGCCGAACACGCGGGCGCCCTCGCCCTCCCCGCCCGCGGGCGGGGAGGGCAGCACCACGCGCGGCAGGTCGGCGCCGTCGGCCGCGGGCACCGCCTGGGCGTTCACGGAGCGCTCGCGCCCGTCGCGGGCGTCCGCCCCGGTGCGCGCGGGAGTGCCGAGGGCACCGTCCCCCACCCCGGTGGCCGCCGGTGCCGGGGACTCCGCGGCGGGGGAGAGCCTGGCGTGCCTTCCGACACTGCGGATGCGCTCACCGGGCCCCTCGGCGGGGGCGGGAGCACGGTCCCCCGCGGTACCTCCGGGCGCCGCGGAACCGCTGGAGGGCGCGTGCGGTGTGCGGGCGTCCTGGCCGGGAACGGTCCGGGTCCGCCCCGGGGGCCGCTCAACGGGGGCCAGGATCCGGACCCCCTCTCCCCCCTCGTCCGCGAAGCCTCCGCGTCGGGCACCCGTGCCGTGGTCGGCGTCCCGGCTCCGGGCGGGGCTCCCCTCGCCCGGACCCAGGACGCGGATGCCCTCGGTCCCTCCGTGCCCGTCCTCCTCGGAGGGCGCTGTGCTCGGGTGGCCCGCGGCGTGGAACGCCCCCTCAGAGGAGCGGATCCCGCCCTCCTCCGAGGGCACTGTGTTCGGGTGGTCCGTTACGTGGGACGCGCCCTCACGGGGGCTGGCCCCTGTCTCCTCGGGTGGCATGGTGCGCGGGTGGCCCGTGTCGCGGAACGCGCCCTCACGGGGACGGGCCCTGCCCCCCTCGGGCGCCGCGGCGCCGGCGCGCGGCGCGTGCGGGGCGCGGGCGTCCTGGACGGGGGCGGTGCGGGTGTGGCCCGTGCTTCTCTCCCCGGGCCCGAGTACGCGCACGCCCTCCCTCTCCTCGCCGGGCGTCCCCCCGCGCCCGGGGTCCGCGTGGCCGTTCGCCGACCCCGGGGGCGGCCCCGAGGCACGGCCCGCGCCCGCGCGAACACCCGTTCCGCTGCTCCTGTCGGCTCCCCTGCCCTCAGAGGACCCCTCGTCGTCGGCCACCGGGGTCTGGGCCACCTCACGGCCGTAGGACTCCAGGTCGTCGGGGCCGAGCACCGTGCCCAGAGGCCACTCGGGCGGCTCCTCCCCGACCCGCAGCACGACCCTCCCCCGGGAGGGCCGTGTCCACGAGGCCCGGAAGTCCGCGCCGCCGTCCGGCACCACGGACAGGTCCCGCACCGCTTCCGGGCACGGACCCGGGCTGGCCCGGCGCACGAGCCCCGCCGACCCCCGCGCGTGCCCGTTCGAGGTCACGTAGACCGCGCGGATCCGGTAGTGGTACTCCACGTCCATCTCGACGTCGGTGTCGCAGAACCCCGACCCGTCCGTCTCCACGCGCACGCCGTCGCCCGCGCCGCGCGGCGGTGCCCCCACACCGCGCAGCACCTCCACGCGCACCGCCTCCGCCGGGGCCTGCCAGGAGCCGGACACCGACCGCTCCCCGGCGCGCACCCGCAGCGAGGAGACCTCCGGCGCGATCATCACCGGCGCGGACGACGCCTCCTCCGACACCCCGAGGCCGTCGCGCACCGCCACCACCGCGTAGCGCGCCTCAGCTCCCACGGGTGCTCCGGTGTCGGTGACCTCGTTTCCCGACGACTCGCCCACCAGCGCCTCGCGGGCGCTCCCGTCCCGTCCGGTGCGCCGCGTCACCCGGTAGGTGACCGACTCGTCCGGAGCGGGGCCGGGCTGCCAGGAGACCACCACGTTCCGGCCGTCGACCCGGGCCTCCACACCGCGCGGCGGCGGCGTCGCCACCTCGCCGAGCCGGGCGGCGAGCGCCTCGTCGTCGGCCGCGGCGTCCGCCGCCGCGGCCAGGGACCGGGCGGCCTCCTCCCGGTCGCCCGCGCGCAGCGCCCGCTCCGCCTGCGCGGTCAGCTCCTCCACCTGCTGCATCCGCGCGCGCAGGCGCTCGTGCAGGTCGTGGTCCTCGGGCAGGTCCTCGGCGGCCTCCTGCGCCTGGCGCAGCCGGTTGTCCGCGAGCAGGTCGTGCACGTCGCGCTCCGCCCGTGCGGGCGCGTCGGCGCCGGAGGCGGACCGCCGCACGGCCGCGGACAGCAGCAGCGCCTCCTCCTCGGCCAGCCCCCGGCTG
Organism: Nocardiopsis sp. TNDT3; assembly: GCF_003427465.1. Taxonomy (NCBI): domain Bacteria; kingdom Bacillati; phylum Actinomycetota; class Actinomycetes; order Streptosporangiales; family Nocardiopsidaceae; genus Nocardiopsis; species Nocardiopsis sp. TNDT3. The sequence goes on from NZ_QPFC01000483.1 coordinate 2,305, forward strand.
ACCCAGTGCCGGGCCAGCCCGGACTCGTTCAGGGACTCCGGGCGCTCCCGCAGGTCGCCGACGATCTCCCCCAGCACGAGGGCGTCGGCCCGGTCGCCCTCGGCGCGCAGGATCTCCAGCACGTTCTCGGCCGCCGCCCTGCCCTCGGACTCCGGTTCCAGCCGTACGCGCTGGACCGCCTCGTCGAGGGCGGCCTTGTCCAGGGCGGTGCCGTCGTGGAGCCGGAAGCCGTCCAGCACGGTGAACCCCTCGGCCAGGCGCTGCTCCCCGAAGACCTCCATGGGGGAGAAGGGCACGCCCCGGGCGCGCAGGTGTCCGCGCAGGGCGCGCAGGGTGTCCTCGGACGGGGCGTCGTCCAGTTCGGGAAGCCGGTCCACGACGCGCACGTCGTGTTCGAGCAGGACGCGCTCGGCGTCGGCCTCGGTGACGCCCACCGGCGCGATCATCGACCGGAGGGTGTCGCGGTCCAGGAGGGAGGTGGTCAGACCCCCGGCGATCTCGGACCACGCGCTCAGGACCCGTCGGGCCTCGTCGGCGCGGACCTGCCGGAAGTGGGCGTGCGTGAGCGCGCCCTCGCCCTCCAGCCGCTCGTGCTCGGCGATGAGCTCGTCCAGCACCTCCCTCAGGGAGCGGCGGCTGCTCCGGAGCGCGCGCCAGTGGGCGCACACCTCGTTGACGTGCTCGGTGAACGCGGCCGGATCGGCGCACAGCCGCAGCTCCAGGCGGGGTTCGACACCGTAGCGCGTGAACAGGTCCGCGGGCAGCCCGTGGGCGCGCGCGGCCACCAGCACCTCGTCCTCGTAGCGTGTGCGTTCCTGTGCGTCCCAGGGCATCGTGCGATCCCGCTCCCCTCGTGTGGTCGTGGTCGTACGGTCCGGTGAGGGGGGTGGGCGGCGGGCCCCGGAGGCGGTGCCGGTCAGTTCACGCGGCTCCTCTGGGGCCGGAGGCGGTGATCGCTACCGCCCCGCCGGTCCCGGTCGCTTCGTGTCCCTGCATCGGCTCCGCCTTTCACGGCCGGGGATTTCCCGTGTTCTCCCTGTGCGGCCGTTTCGGGTCACGAGCATACCCCTCATGCGTGCGTTGACGGGGAGAACACGGGCCTTTTGGTTTCGCGCGTGTCCGTGGGTGTTCTCCGTGCGCGCAGAACCGGCTTGAACTGCTCATACTGCGACATCGGCCAAGAAAAACACCCCTTTTCTCGTTTCATGAGAAAAGGGGTATTTCATGCGGGGAAAGGCGCCATCGCGGGATATTCCGCGCCGCTTCGCGCTTTTTCCGCGCTGCCCGCGCGGGGCGCGCTCAGGACTCCAGCGCCTCGTCCATTCTCGCGGCCAGGTCATCGGTGAGCAGGTCGATGTAGGTGCTGGTGATGTGCCCGGAGTCGCGGTAGACCATCACGTTGCCGATCACCGCCGGGCACCCGCCGTCCACGCAGAACCGGTCGGTGAGGTCGACCCAGTGCACCTCGCCCCCGGACTCGCGGGCCGCGATCTCCTGCGGGTCGGCGTCCTGGAGCGCGTCCCGCTCGGACCGCTCGCACGGTGAGGGGTCCTCCAGGTTGGCCGCCACGCACTCCACCACGTCCCGGCGGGCGCGCGGGGTGTCGCGCAGCGCCACGACCTCGCCGCTGACCCGCGCCACCTCCTCCCACAGACGACCCATGCCCTCGGCCACCACGACCAGGTCCTCCTCCGGGGTGGTCTCCTCGGCGGGGTCGCTGGCGGTGGAGGAGCTGGTGAACACCAGGTCCGGCCGCAGCTCCTCCAGTTCGCCGATCACCGCGCGGTTCCAGTCGCTGCACGCCGTGTACGGGCCGCCGTCGGGGCCCTTCATCACCGTGTCGGTGAAGGCGCACGAGGACTTGGTGTACAGGTGCAGCCGCCAGCCCCGCTCCTCGGCCATCCCCTCCAGCGCGGTGACCCACTGGGCGCTGTGCGAGTCCCCGAGCACGGCCACGTCCTGGGTGGCGTCCTCGGGGCCGTACACGCACGGGTCGGAGGGGTCGGTCTCGGAGTGCGAGGCCTGGCAGTCGTCGTCGTACAGCGTGGGCACGTCGTCCTCCGCGTTGACGGGGGAGGGGTAGAGCGGCCCCGCGTCGGCGGTCTGGCCGAGGGCGGCGGGACCGGTGTGCACCGCCGGGTCGAAGGTCACCGACCGCTCCTGGTCGGCCCGCACGTACACCGCGCCGCTCACCGCGGCCACCGTCACCACGCCCGCCGTGGCCACGGCCAGGGCGGAGCGGCCGCGGCGGACCAGGCCACGGTCGCGCACGGGGTCCTCCACCCACACCTTGGTCGCCCACGCCAGCAGCACGGCCGCGGCCGCGACCGCCAGGGCCTCCACCGCGCCCAGGCTCTCCCGCCCCAGCAGCACCAGGGCGAAGACGATCAGCGGCCAGTGCCACAGGTACAGCGAGTACGACACGTCGCCGATCCACCGGGCGGGCGCGGTGCTCAGCAGCCGGGACGCCGACAGCCTCACGGGGGAGTCCTCGGCGGCGATCACCGCCGCGCTGCCCAGGACCGGCAGGACCGCCGCCCAGCCGGGGAAGGGCGTGGCGTCGTCATAGGCCACCGCGGAACCGGCGATGGCGACCAGGCCGAGCCAGCCCAGGGGCGCGCGCCAGCGCTGGGGCAGGCCGCCGTGCGCCAGCCCGATCGCGAGCAGGCCGCCGACGGCCAGCTCCCAGGCGCGGGTCGTCGGCAGGAAGTACGCCGAGGCCGCCTCCCGCGAGGTCAGAAGCACCGAGCAGGCCAGGGACAGCACCAGCACCGCGCCCAGCAGGACGGTGAGGGTCCCGGCGGAGGCCCGCCAGCGTCGCCGGGCCAGGGACCACACCACGAACAGGAGCGGCCACACCAGGTAGAACTGCTCCTCCACCGACAGCGACCAGAAGTGCTGGACGGGGCTGGGCGGGTCGTCCGCGGCCAGGTAGTCCACCGCCTGCCGGGCCAGGTAGAGGTTCTCCACGTAGGCGGCCGACGCCACCAGCTGCCAGGCGGTGTCCACCAGGCGGGTGACGGGCAGCAGGAAGAGCGCGACCGCGCCGGTGACCAGGAGCACGGTCGTCGCGGCGGGCAGGAGGCGCCGGATGCGGCGCACGTAGAAGCCGCCGATCGACACCTTGCCGTGCTCGGTGGCCTCGCGGTACAGCAGCGACGTGATGAGGAAGCCGGAGATCACGAAGAACACGTCGACGCCGACGTAACCGCCCGGTAGCAGGGCGGGGTTGAGGTGGTAGACGAGGACCAGGAGGACGGCGACGGCGCGCAGACCCTGGACCTCGGGCCGGAAACGGCGTCCGGTCCGGGCGGGTGCTGAGAACATGGGCTGGCTCCGAGAGCGGGCTCGGCGACGAGGGGGGGTCCGGGGGGTGAGTCGCGGGGGATGATCGCATTCTGTGCCGTTTCGAAGACCCGAGGCGACCCCGGAGCCGACACGGTGGCAGGTGTTCGTCCAACAGGGGTGCGGGCGACACGTTCCCTTGGTCGGGTGTTCGCCTGGCGGGTTCGGGAACCGTCGGCGGGGCGGTGGTTTTCCGGGGGCTCGCGGGGCCCTGGTCTCCGGTGGTGTGAGCGCCTCGTAGGCGTGCCGGGAGGGTGCGTCGGGGGGCTCACACGGGGTGTCGTGGCCCGTGGTTTCCGCTGGTGCGGCGCGTCCCGCCGGGGTGCCGGGGAACGCTCGCAAGGGCGGGGCTCACGGGACGCGTGGGACGCGTGGGAACGTGCGGCTCGGGGCCCGGATCACGGGGCCCGTCCGGTGGATGTGACGTGCTCGTAAGGCGTGTGCACCGGTTCGTGACGCGTCCGCTCCGGATCTGGGGCAGACTGTCGGATGTCGCCGGAAGGGATCGCGCCGGTTCGCCCAGGACCGTGCCGCGCCGCGGAGCCCCGTTCTCCCGAGCGGGTCCGTCCGGTGCGACCGCGCCGCGAGAGGAGGCACACCGTCACCCCCGTCACCCCCCTGACCCGCGCGCACCTCGTGGCGGCCGCCACGGTCGTGGTCGTGGTGCCCTGTGTCCTGTACCCCCTGATCGGCCTGTGGACCCTGCTGTGGATCCCGGCCGTGCTGGTGCTGGGCGCCCTCGTCCCCCACCTCGGTGACGCCGCGGCCGCCGTGGCGGCTCCGGACGCCGCCGACGCCTCTTCCGCTTCCGCGCAGGCCCACGGCGGACAGGACGGAACGCTCCGCGCCTTCGGTGAACGCGGCGGCACCCGGATCCGCCCGGTCGCGCTGCCCAGCGCCGCGCGGGACTACGACCTGGTGTTCTCCGCCGTGGTCCACTGGCGGTGGGAGGGCCACGTGGACCTGAGCCTGCGCAACCCGGTCGCCCCCGCCGTCCTGGCGGTGGTGACCCGCGCGTCCGGGCTGACCCGCGGCGTCCGACCCGGCGACCACGGGACGGCCGAGTGCGAGCTGGCCGCCCGGCTCGCGGTGGAGACGGCGGTCACCGGAGCCGGGGTCGTGGTGTGGGCGGAGGAGGTGAGCCTGCGCCTGCCGGAGGAGGACGCCGAACGGCTGCGCCGCATGGCCGCCCTCCGCAAGGACCGCGAGCTGCGCGAGGCCGTCCGCGACGCCGAGGGGACCTTCGGGCGCGGGGAGGGCGAG
>NZ_QPFC01000484.1:0-13192 GCF_003427465.1 Nocardiopsis sp. TNDT3
CTCCACCCCCGCCCCCGCCTCCGACGAAGGGCTGCTCACCGTGGTGGAGCAGACGCGCCGGGCCGGGCAGCCGGTGGAGTTCAGCGAGGAGGGCACCCCGGCCTCCTCACGCGGCAGCGCCGACCTCGTCGCGCACCGCGTCGTGCAGGAGGCCCTGACCAACGCCCTCAAGTACGCGCACGGAAGCCCCACCACCGTGCGGGTGCGCCACCGCCCCGAGGAGATCACCGTGAACGTCAGCACCGACCACGCCGGGCCCCCGGGCGTCTCCCCCGGCGGAAGCGGGCGGGGCCTGGTCGGCCTGCGCGAACGCGTCGAGGTCCTGGGCGGCGACTTCACCGCTGGCCCGCGCGAGGGCGGGGGATTCGCCGTCCACGCCCGCATCCCCGCGCACGCCCCGGTGGGCGACCGGGCATGAGCGCGCCGATCCGGGTCCTGGTCTGCGACGACCAGGTGCTGATCCGCACCGGCCTCGTCACCATCATCGACGCCCAACCCGACCTGGAGGTCGCCGGCGAGTGCGGGGACGGCGCGGCCGCCGTCGAACTCGCCGAGCGGCTGCGCCCCGACGTCGTGGTGATGGACGTGCGCATGCCCGTGCTCGACGGCATCGAGGCCACCCGGCGCCTGGCCGGGGCCGGGGTGGACCGTCCCGTCAAGGTCCTGGTGGTCACGACGTTCAACCTCGACGAGTACGTCTACGAGGCGCTGCGCGCGGGCGCCAGCGGGTTCCTGCTCAAGGACGCGCCCCCGGCCCAGCTGCTGCACGGCATCCGCACCGTGTCCACCGGCGCGGCCCTGCTGGACCCCGAGGTCACACGACAGCTGGTGGGCAGGTACGCCGCCCGGATCCGGCCCCCCGACGCCGCCGCGGCCGACGCCCGGCTGACCCCCCGCGAGCTGGAGGTCCTGCGCCTGATCGCCAACGGCCTGTCCAACGGCGAGATCGCCGCGAGCCTGTTCATCAGCCAGGAGACCGTGAAGACGTTCGTCTCGCGCATCCTGACCAAACTCGACCTGCGCGACCGCGTCCAGGCCGTGGTCTACGCCTACCGGCAGGGGCTGGTGACCTGACCCCCGGCGCACACCCCGACCGGCGGGCGGGCGCCGGGATCCGCGGACGGCCGCGCACCCCGGTCCCGTGCTCCGCGGCGGGGCGGGGGCACACGCGCGGCGGAGGTCCCGGCCCGTGCGGGGAGACCGGACCGGTGCCGCGACCGTCGGACTTCCCCGCGCGCCGGTCGCGGGCTTGACCTTGACACGGTGACAGGGTCTTCACTCGGGTGCAGGAGGTGGTCCCGATCAACGCTGCCAACACGACCCCGAAGAACGCCCGCGTCGCCGACGCCCTGTCCGCCAGGGACACGTCGGTCCGGCTCCAGGCGGCCCTGGCGGCCGGGTCGAACCCCGACCCCTCGCTCCTGGAGCCGCTCGTCGAGCGGTGCGCGGTCGAGCCCGACTTCTTCGTACGGGACATGCTGTCCTGGGCGCTGACCCGCCTCCCGGCGGAGAGCACCCTGCCACGGATCCGCCGGGAGCTCGTCTCCGAGCGCGCCCAGGCACGCAGCCAGGCCCTGCACCTGCTCTCCAAGATCGGCGACAGGAGCACGTGGGCCTGGATCACCCGCGACATGCTGCGCGACGCCAGCGACCAGGTCGCGCGGACCGCGTGGCGCGTCGCGGTCGCCCTCGCGCCCGACGACGATGAGCAGAGGAGCGGCCTGGCCGGCGAACTGGTCCTCCAACTCGGTCGCGGCGACCGCGATGTGCGGCTGAGCCTGAGCCGGGCCCTCGTCGACCTCGGCGACGTGATCGTGCCCGCCCTGGAGAGGGCCGCGGAGGACCCCGACCCTGCGGTGGCGGCGCACGCCCGCGCCACCGAGCTGCTCCGGCAGGATCCGGAGAGCGGTTTCGACGCCGCCGTCGAGGAGGCCGGACGCGTGGTCACACTCGGCCCGGAACGAGCCGCCGCTGCCGCCGCCGCGGTCGCGTCGGCGGGCACAGGAGTGCCGGAGGCCTCCAAGGAGGCAGGGGCCGTCGAGGACGCGGAGGACGCGGATTGCTGATCGGTGACGTGGCCCGCCGCTCCGGGGTGAGCACCCGGATGCTCCGCCACTACGACGCCCTGGGGCTGGTGAGGCCGACGGGCCGTACCGCCGGCGGCTACCGCGAGTACTCCGACGAGGACGTCCGCAGGATCTTCCAGGTGGAGAGCCTGCGGACCCTCGGGCTCTCGCTCCGGCAGATCGGGCGGGCTCTGGAGGACCCGGCCTTCACACCGTCAGCCCTGGTGGACGACCTCATCCGGTGGACGCAGGAGCGGTTGGCCCGGGAGCGGGAACTGCTCGACCGGCTCCGCGCGATCGACGCGTCGGAGCCCGCCGACTGGCAGGACGTCCTGAGCGTCGTCGAGCTCATGCGGGGGCTCGACGCGACCAGCGCCGCGCGCAGACAGCAGGCCGTCCTGTCCCGGCCGGGGGACGCGTCGGCTTCCGCCGAACTGCTGGCCGGGGCGGTCCTGACCGAGTCCGACCCCCACGTCGCGGGCGCCCTGCGCTGGGCGCTCGCCCGGTCGGGCGGCGACGGCGTGGCGACTCTGGCGGCCGGTGCGCGGTCGCAGGACCCCGACGTCCGGCGGCGCGCGGTGCTGGCGGTCGCCGGGATGCCAGAGGCCCCGGAGGTCACCGCGGTGCTCGCGGACGCTCTCGGGGACCCGGACCCCGTGGTGCGCGGGCACGCCGCCCTGGCCCTGGGCGGGTACGGCGCGGCCGAGGCCGTACCCGCGCTGGTCGGCATGGTGGTCGACGGCTCCAGGGACGTGGAGGCGGCGGAGGCGCTGGGAGGACTGTCCCGGGACCCCGGGTGCGCGGACCGGATCACGACCGCCCTGGCCGACGAACTCGCCGCACCCGGCGCGGACTCCGCGACACGGATCCGTCTCGTCCAGGCGCTGGTCGAGATCGGGGGAGCCGCCGTGCGCGGGATCCTGGACCGACTGACCCGGGACGAGGACCGCGCCGTCGCCCTCGTCGCCTCGGCCCTCGCCGGGACCCTCCGGGAGCGGTCCCCCGAGGAGGACCGGTCCCTCGGGGAAGGGGAGGACCGGGCCGACGGGGACCCCTGAGAGCGCGCCGCCGGGACGCCTGTGCGTCCGGTCCCGGAGGCGCTCCGCCGGAACCGGACGCACCGCTCACCGGAATCCGGCGGGAAGGGTCATCAGGTCGATCCCCCACAACGGCGGCAGCAGGAACAGCGTCCCCGCGACCACGAGGGCGAGGGCGATGACGTTCAGCCAGAACCCGCTCCTGACCATCTCCATGATCGTCACCCTGCCGGTGCCGAACATGATCGCGTTCGGAGGGGTGCCCACGGGGAGCATGAACGCGCAGTTCGCGGCCATCGCGCAGGGGACCATCAGCGCGTACGGGTGGATGTTCAGGGAGACCGCGAGGGCTGCCATGACCGGGAGGATCATCGTCGCCGTCGCGGCGTTCGAGGTGATCTCCGTCAGGAACAGCACGAGCGCGGTGGCGATGACGATGGTCAGGATCACGTCGACCCCGTCGAGCACGCGCAGCTGCTCGCCGATCCACGCGGAGAGGCCGGTGTCGACGAACCCCGCGGCGATGGCCAGCCCGCCGCCGAACAGCAGGAGGATCCCCCACGGGATCTTCTTGGAGTCCTCCCACTGGAGGATCCTCCTCTCCCGGGCACCGCGGGTCGGCAGCGTGAACAGGACCACCGTCGCGACGATCGCGATCACCCCGTCGCTGATCCCCGGAAGGAGGTCCTCCCACAGGAACGACCGGGTCACCCACATGAAGGCCGTGCCGAGGAAGACGCCGAGCACGAGCTTCTCCTCGGTGGACATCCGGCCGAGGGACCTCCTCTCCTCCCGGATGATCTCCCTGCCGCCGGGAAGCTGCCTGAACCGGACCCTGAGTTTGACGCCCGTCAGGTAGAACCACGCGAGGGCGAGGAGGACGACGGCGATCGGAACCCCGAACACCATCCACCCGCCGAACGAGACGCTCTCGCCGAAGAGCTCCCCGGAGGTCGCCGCGAGAACGGCGAGCGGAGGTGTCCCGATGAGCGTGCCGAGACCGCCGATGGTGGCCGCGTAGCCGATACCGAAGACGACGGACTTCTCGAACCTGGGCAGGTCGTCGGCGAACTCCCCGCCCCGCAGCGAACGGGATGCCTGGTACACGACCGCCAGGCCGACGGGGATCATCATCATCGTGGCGGCCGTGTTGGAGACCCACATCGACAGGAAGCCCGTCGCGACCATGAAGCCGAGGACGATGCGGCGCGGACTCGTACCGATCGCCGCGACGATCGCGAGGGCGATGCGCTGGTGGAGGTTCCACTTCTCCATCGCGATCGCGAGCGAGAACCCTCCCAGGAACAGGAAGATGATGTCGTTGCCGTACGCCGCGACCACGGCGTCGCCCTCCAGCGCGCCGGTCAGCGGCAGGAGCGCGACCGGGAGCAGGGACGTGACCGGGATGGGTATCGCCTCGGTGATCCACCAGGTCGCGACCCAGAGGGTGGTGGCCAGGACCGCCCGCCCCGCCGACGAGAGCCCCTCGGGTTCGAAGAACACGAGCGTCAGCGCGAACAGCAGCGGACCGAGCACCAGCCCGGTGACGCGCGCGGGAGTGTAGCCGGGGCCGGGACCACCGGACTCCGCGGCCGGTCCCGCGGCCTCGGGGCCGTCATGGGCGGCGGAGGGGCCGTCGCCGGAGGCCACCGGTTCGGTCCGTGACGGCCTCCCGCGCCTGGAGAACGTCAGGAGTCCTTTCACCTCCCTGTGCGACGCCCACAGGCTCTCCCACAGGGGGTACGGGTAAGAGGTTGCCATTGTGCTGCACCTTCTTCTGGCCCCCCGCCCGGCGCGGAGCGGGGCGAAGGACCGGTTCGGGGGGTACGCGGATCGGCATCGGCCGCGAGGGGAGCGCGGCCGTGGGGACTCCGCGAGGGAAACAAGGGGGGACCGTCGCCGGTCGCCGTGTGCCGGGTGGCCGTTCACGCCGCCTCGGAGCGCTCGTGCGCGGGCGGCTCCCGTGTCCGCGACCGTCGCGGGAGCCGCCCGTCCCGGGCGGTCAGCCGTGCAGGCCCCGCAGGACCTCGTAGAACTTCGCCTTGCCTTCGAGCCCGATGCCCGGGAGGTCACCCGGCGCCACACAACCGCGGGTGACCACAGCCTCGTCGGCGAAGCCGCCCGTGGGCTGGAACTCCCCGGGGTAGGACTCGTTGCCGCCGAGCTTGAGGGCCGCGGCGATGTGCAGCGAGAACTGGTGCCCGCCGTGCGGGATGCACCGGCGGGAGGACCAGCCGTGCCGGGCGAGCATGTCCAGGACCCGGCGGTACTCCGTCAGCCCGTAGCTCAGCGCCGGGTCGACTTGGACGAAGTCGCGGTCCGGGCGCATCCCGCCGTAGCGGATCAGGTTCCGGGCGTCCTGGAGGGAGAACAGGTTCTCGCCGGTCGCGATGGGGTTGCGGTAGTCCTCCGACAGCGTCGCGTTCAGGGCGTAGTCCAGCGGGTCGCCGACCTCCTCGTACCAGAAGAGGCCGTACCGGTCGATGGCCCGGCCGTACTCCAGCGCGGTCCGCAGGTCGAACTTGCCGTTGACGTCCACCATCAGCCGGGACCCGTCGCCGCCCAGGACGTCGATGACCGCCTCGATGCGCCGGAGGTCCTCGGACAGGTCGGCGCCGCCGATCTTCATCTTGACGACCTCGTACCCGGCGTCGAGGAAGCCCCGCATCTCGTCCTGAAGGTCCTCCAGGGTCTTGCCGGGCGCGTAGTAGCCGCCGGCGGCGTAGACGAAGACGTCCCCGTCCGGGTCGCCGTCGCCGTAGTGGTCGGAGATCCACCGGTACAGCGGCACTCCCGCGGCCTTGGCGGCGAGGTCGTGCAGCGCCATGTCCACCACGCCGACGGCGACGGAGCGTTCACCGTGTCCGCCCGGCTTCTCGTTGCGCATCATGACGTCCCACGCCCGGGCGGGCGAGAGTTCGCCGTTCTCGTCCAGCAGATCCTCCGGGGCGGCTTCGCGCAGCCGCGGCAGCATCCGCTCGTTCAGGATGGCCGTGGCGTTGTACCGGCCGTTGGAGTTGAAGCCGTAACCCACCAGGGGCCTGCCGTCGACCACCACGTCACTGACCAGCGCCAGGATCGTGCAGTCCATCCTGCTGAAGTCGATGTACGCGTTGCGCATCGACGAGCTGATCGGGATGGTGCCGACGTGGGCGGAAACGATTCGCATGGGTCCCTTCCTGCCGAACTTGATCTTATAAGACCCTTATAAGTTATGCGGAGCCTATACTGGCCGAGACGGGGGTCACAAGACCGTGAGCGGGAATTTGGTGAGAGAGGTCACGATGACCGGCGCGAACGTCTTCTCCAGCAAGGGCGGGCTGGCCTACACCGAGCTGCGCCGCCGCATCACCTCCGGTGAGCTCGCCCCGGGCTCACGCCTGCCGCAGTACGAACTGGCGGAGGAGATGGGGATGAGCATCACGCCCCTGCGCGAGGCGATCAGGCGGCTGGCCAGCGAGGACTGGGTCGTGATGGACACCCACCGGGACGTCCGGGTGGCGCCCATGAGCGCCACCGAGGCCCGCGAACTGCTGGAGGCCCGTTTCTCGCTGGAGCCCTCCGCCACCGAACTGGCCGCGCTGCGCCGCACCGAACGCGACATCGCCGCGATGAGGGCGGCCGCCGACGAACTCCTGCCGGTCACCCGTACCTGGGGGGAGGAGGCCATCGCGGCGCACCGGGCCTTCCACCGGGCAATCTACGCCGCCTCGCACAACAGCGTGATGACCAGGCTCCTGGACGACCTGTGGGACAAGGCCGACCGGTACCGGCGGATCGGCCTGGAACTGCCCGCGGGCGCCGAGCCGCGCACCCTCGACCTCAACCAGCACCACGAGATCCTGGAGCTCGTCGCCGTCGGCGACGGCGCCGCCGCGGCCGGGCTGGTGCGCTCCCACATCCGCAACAGCCTCGGAGCCGTGGTCACGGACACCCTCGAAGGCAGGGAGCGCGCCTACCACCCCATCGCCGGGCGTTCGGCCTGAGAGCGCCCGGAGTGCCGGCCCCACGACCGCGCAACGCAACTCCGCGCCCCGCCGACGCGCGCCAGCGGCCGGGGCGGTGGTCGGCGTGCGCGGTCGGCACGGGTCCTGTGCCGACCGCCCCCGGGCACGGAAAAGACCCGGGGCTTCTCTCGCTCCCGCGATGTGAGAAGCCCCAGGTCGGAGCGCGGAGGATCGGGGATTTGAACCCCGGATGGGCGTAAACCCAAACCGCATTAGCAGCTTGTAAGCGTTCTGATTGGCGGTGATTGGCCAACGTTGGTGACGGGCGTTTTTCCAGGTAGACCCGGGTATCCGACCGTTGGCTGACGTTGGCCAGAACCGGCAACTTACGAACCCATTGGCCTCACAATGGCCTCACAAACGGGCAGCGAAGACGCTGGTCAACGTGAGGCCAGACCCCACAACAGAAGCGCCCCCGGGCGGTGTTGGAGCACTGACCCGAGGGCTTGTCCAACCACCTGAGCAACCAGGAGTTGAACCAGTGCCTAACGTACCGCGCCCCGTCGCGCCCACCGTCCCGCTCGCCGATGTCCGCCAGCTCCTCGACGTCGTCGAGGCCGTCCTGGACATGCCGAAGGGCACCATCCCCGACGCGCTCCGGTACCGGCTCGCGCACACGAGCGGCGTCCTGTCCACCGTCACCGACGCGCGCGGCGTCCGATGCGCCATGCGCGTCCTCCGCCGGGTCGTCGACGCGGGCGGTGCCCAGTGAGCGCCACCAGCACCCCGCAGAAGGCACCCCTGGGCGACGGGCAGAAGTTTGCCTTGGGCCTGGCCGTGACCGGCATGCTCGCCGTCGGTGCCTACGGCCTCGTCATCTCCTACTGGACCGTGCGCGAGCTGGCGGTGAAGCTCCACATGCCGCTACCGCACATCTTCCCCGTCGGCATCGAGGGCGGCATGATCGCCGTCCTCGCGATCGACATCGTCCTCACGTGGATCGGTCGGCCGATCGGGTGGCTCCGCCAGGTCGCCCGCGCGCTGTCGGCGACGGCGATCTCGATCAACGCCTACGCCGGGATGGAGTACGGGGCCGCGGCCGTGGTCATGCACGCCCTGGCCCCGGCGATCCTCATCGTCGGCGTCGAGGCGCTCCGCCATCACCTCCTGGTGGTGCTCCAGGTGCCCGAGGAGCGCGAGCCGATTCCGCGCGGCCGGTGGCTGCTCGCTCCGCTGTCGTCGGCGGCGATGGGGCGGCGGATGGTCCTGTGGCAGCAGCCCCGGTACACAGACGCTCTGGACACGCACCTGGACCGGCATGAGGCGATCGCGGAACTGAAGCGCGCGTTCGGGTGGCGGTGGAAGAAGCACATCCCGGCCGGGCTGGCGTACCGGCTGTCGGTGGGTGTGCGCCTGGACGAGTCCACGGCGGAGGTGCGCGCGCTGCTCGCCGCGCACTACGCGCGCACCGAGCACACGGTGAGCATGATGGTCGCGCACGAGGAACAGGATGCGCGTCTGGCGCTCGACGCGCACACATGGCGCGAGCCGGTGCGCGTGCGGACGGGCGAGCGCACGCACACGGTGGTCGGCGGCGACCACGTGAACGGGCACCTGTCCCCGGGTGCGCGCACGCTGCTGCCGGTCCGGTGCGCGCCGCGCGCGCGAGTACAGGACGCGCATGCGCGGGGGGATGCGGCGGTGGCTGCGCTGCGCGGGTGGACCCCGGACGGTGCGCGTGCGCGCATCACCCCTGTGCGTCCCGACGCGTCCCCGGCGTCCCGTGCGCGCACACCGCGCATGCAGGATGACCAGCCCGAACCGACCCCGGCGCGCACGGACGCACACGCAGACGCGCACCAGGACGAGCAGGACGCGCGTCCGGGTCCGGTGGATGAGTGGATCACCGAACAGGGTGCGCGCGGAGTCGAGGCGCTGACCCGGTTCCTGGAGGATGGCGGCGACGAGGGGCAGGGGGACGCACGTCCCGCCCCGGCGCCGGATGCTCCGGACTCGCCCACGGGTGCGGTGCTCGCGGCGCGCATGCGCGGGGATGAGTCCCGCGCGCGCATTCTGGAGTACCTCCGCGCGCACCCAGACGCGCGCCCCGTGGACATCGCGGGGGAGATCGGGTTGTCCGCGTCCCAGGTGCGCCGCCAACTGAAGGTGATCCGCGACCAAACGTAGATACTTCCCAATTCCCAAGGCGTCTGCCCTGTTCAGCTCACATGGACAGGGCAGACGTGCTACTGAATCAAGTAGCCAAGGAGGTGCATGGTGGCGCTCGTGTACACCAAAGAAGAGGTCGCAGAACTACTGAAGGTGAAGCCCAGCTGGATCGCTGGTCGATGCGCGGCCAGAGCGATCCCCTTCACCATGCTTGGTGGCAGCTACCGGTTCACCGACGAACACATTCAGGAGATCATCAAGATCCACGAGCGGGGGCCTGCTGTGCGTCGTACCCCGCACCGGCCGCAGGCTCCCGAGAACATCACGCGCCTGGAACCGAAGATCCCTCCGCGTCTGCGTAAGCGATATGAGGAGTCCCTTGGCTGAACCAGGGACACACCAGGTAGTCAAACCTGGCGTGCAGTCTCTTCTCCGTAGACATGGGCGGGAACTTATGCATGTCAGAAAATGCGTCGTGTCCGCATCCGTTCTTCACCGAATTCCTTTGGCCGGTCCCACTCAATGAAGACCTCCTTCCTCTCGTCGGGAAGCACCGCTTCGTACTGAAAATCGCAGGATTCCCCTGGCTGGATTTTGTCTACTGGCTCATGGCCGAAGCTGTCACCACCCATGGCCTGTACGTTGAGCGCTACCTCTTCGCCCGTGTTCGTGAGAGTCGCAATGCCGTAGTCCTCCTGTATCGGGTGGCCATCACTGCCTGTCGTGTAGGCCACCCTGCGGCTGGTGATTTCCCATCGGGCATGACACGTCCTTGCCAAGCCTTGTGCGAGTCGGGTGGAAAGTTCGTCTGCTGCGGCGGAACGTCTCGCGGCCTCGCTGGACTTGAATGCAGCCCAGAGGCTGACAAGAGACACGAGGAGGGCACAGAGGGCGGATAGTGCTGACCACCAGGCCGGGTCACTCCAGTTGATGTTCATGGCGGCACAGTATCGGGCCCTTGGGAGTGTTGCGCGTGTCCGCTTTCGGTCATCACTGACGTCCTTACCCCCAGCGGATACGGGACACGGGAAGATGATCGGCATGAGCACCCCCGACTTCGGCAAGAGGCTCACGGAGCCCTTCGCCAGGATGATGGACGACTATGTCCGCAGGAACTTCAGCGACCCCCTGGGCGAGAAGATCAAAGCCAGGATGGAAGCGGCTGCGGGGATGGATCGTCTTCGTGAGAGGACGTCTTCCTGGGGCAGTCTTGATGGCCGCCGGTGGGGGGACCTTGAGGGGCGCTCGTGGGGTGACCTGCAAGATAGTGCTGAGCAGGTCTTGGATGTCGCCAAGGGCCTTCCTGGGCATGACCAGGAAGTAGTGATTTCCTTCCTGGAGAAGGTGGACAGCACGCTTTCCCGTCTGGACGGGAAAGTCGACAGTCTGCATACCAAGGCCGATGCTTCGGACAAGAGGGCGAACTGGCACCTGTTCTGGGGCATCACTGTGGGTGCGGTGATCGGTGTCTTGGGCAACATCGCCGTGGCACTAGCGTTGGGATGATGGGCAGGATGACCTGTCACTGTTCTTCGCTCTCCCGCTGCCTTCTAGCTGGGGATAGAGTGGCTGCGGGAAACGTCATCAGGACGTAGAACGGCCCCGGCGGAAGCCGGGGCCGTCTCTCGTTGGTGGGTCAGAACTGGTCGGAGCCGACCGCCTGCCCGATCGGGAACGTGTGCCTGCTCGCGGCACAGATCGTCTCCAGCGCATGGATCGGCACGTCCTCGGT
This sequence comes from Nocardiopsis sp. TNDT3, assembly GCF_003427465.1. Taxonomy (NCBI): domain Bacteria; kingdom Bacillati; phylum Actinomycetota; class Actinomycetes; order Streptosporangiales; family Nocardiopsidaceae; genus Nocardiopsis; species Nocardiopsis sp. TNDT3. The sequence goes on from NZ_QPFC01000484.1 coordinate 10,952, forward strand.
GGAGTAGCTGACGCGGAGCACCTGCACTACCCACTCGCCGGGGATGTCGAGCAGGTCCGCCTCATACGGTGTCGGCGGCCGGGCGGTCAGCGTCTCGGTGGCGTGCCCGAACTCGTGGCCAAGGTCCTCGATGGCGGCCTGGAGGGTGGGCAGGACGAAGCCCTCGCCGTCGAGGCGGGTGTTCTCGCCGACGTCCACGCGGAAGTACGACGTGCTGATGCGCACCGGGACTTCGTTGGCCCAGAACATCTTGCGCCGGGCGATGACCGGGTCCCCGGGTTCGATACGCAGGCCCAGGGCGACGTGTTCGTTCGCGGGCTCTTGGCCGACGAACAGCATCTTCCGCTCCGGCGTCAGCCCCTGCTGCTGAGCCTCGGTGAGGTACAGCGACTTCGACCCGCGAGTGCTTGGAGGAGTCGGCAACGCCCGCTGAACAAGCACGCGCGGACGCGGGTCCACGGGACCGGTCGGCGCCTTGTGGTCGGGCTCCGCGCCCGCCTTCTTCATCTGACTCACCCGGCCGGGCGACACCCCGAGGTGCCGGGCGATGTCCTCCTGACGAAGGCCTGCCTGCTGGGCGTCGATGATCGCGCCGCGCCGGATGCGGGACAGCTCGACGCTCTGCCCCTGCAAGCTGGTCATCGCGGCCGAGGCGGCGCGGGCTCTTTCCAGGGGGTCGGGCATGGCGGCGATGTCATGCAATGTCCGTGCGTCCATGGCGAATCCTCATCTTCGGGTGCTCCACTGCGGACTTTAGCCCCCCTATTGCGTCGAGCGAAAGGGCGGGTTACTGTCGTCACACGCAAGGGTTTAGCCCCTATAAAGCTGGCGTTGCGTCGTCGGCTTGTAGGCGGTGGAGCGGTTGGCGGTCACGCTTCCAGTGTGCCCCAGCCGTTCAGGCCCGAGCGTGGCACCGCGTGGTGCGCGGCTTGGCGGTCACGGCCGCGCGGTGTCTCCGTCCTGATGACGCATGCCGGACTTCCCACCCGGCGCTCGACCAGGAGGTGTGCGCCATGCCGCGCTACCTGCACCCGGACACGCTTGCCGTAGTCCGCCAACTTGCTGAGGAACGCCTGCCGTGGCGTCGGCCCCGCAACGCGCGCCGCGTCCGTGGCTTCCTCGTCGGCCGCCATCGCGTGCGCGCCAGACTCCACCAGCTGGAGGCGGTGGCGGCATGAAGCGCGTCTGTGACCTCCGCTCATTGCCCGACCGGGCCGCTCTGACCGCATGGGCCAGCGCCCACGAAGCCCGGGTGGCCTACCTCGGCCCGGACCACCAAGGGCACGCAGTGTACGGCGCGGCGGACGGCCCCTTCATCCGCGTCGTGGTCGACACCAGCCTTCCCGACCCGCACCCCCGGCCGCTCGCCTGGTACTCGCCTCTGGAGCGCCTGGAGCTGGCCCGGTGAGCCCCGGCCTGGAGGACGCGCTCACGGCACTGCTGCGGGGCGAATGGATCCTCACCACCCGGTCTACCGACGACGGCGGCCAGGTCCTCGTGGCCCACCGCCCGATCGGCTGGACCGGTCCCGGCGACCCCGGCGAAGAGTTGGTCGCCGACACACACACCGAGATGCGGGCGCTGCTGGCCCGCAGGTACCACCAGAAGGAGCAACGACGTGACGACCCCCGACGGCATGACCTCCGATGAACGCGCGATTCTCGCGCTCATCGCTGCTGCCCAGAGCGCAGGCCTGGACACGGTCGCCGAGATTCCGGACCACGCGCCCCCGACGAGCGTGGACATCCGCGTCGTGCGTGACGGCCGGGTGGCCGCTGCGGTCCGGGCGCGGATGGACGGGCCTGCCTGGCGGGTGGAGGTGCCCGCCCGGCCGCGCGGCGTCCAGGAGCGGCGGGTGAGCACCCGCTACCTCGGCCGGATCGGCGAGACCATCACGGCGGACACGGTCCGGGCGGTCTGCCTGCCGTGGCTGGCCGAGGTCCCCGACGCGGGGCTGGACCCGATGCCGATCCCGCCCCGGGTCCGCGAGGACGTGCCGGAGTGGATGCGCGTCGGCTGGCGGGCGCGCAGCTCCGCGCTGGGTGGTGCGCGATGAGCAACTGCGCGTGCTGCCACACCAAGATCCAGGGGTCGGGTTACAAGCGCGACGGGGTCACCTACTGCGGCGCTGAGTGCCACAACCAGGACGTCTTCGACGTGGTCGCGAAGCTGATGACCGCCAACCCCGACCTCCTCAAGGACGCCGCCGACAGCGACGACTAGACCCCCGCGCGCCCGGAG
>NZ_QPFC01000485.1:0-1404 GCF_003427465.1 Nocardiopsis sp. TNDT3
GGACAGGGTGGTGCGGGGGCGCTTGCGGGGCGCCAGGGCGTTGGGGGAGGCCGGGTCGAGCCAGAACATCTGCGCCCGGGTTCCCAGCGGGAACCCGAGGGCGGGGATGACCGGCGAACTGCTGAGCCAGCCGCCGCTGGGGGTGGCCGAGACCATGTTGCCCCACGCGTCCACGACGTCCACGTGGCAGGTGTCCCCGCGCAGGTCGGCGGGGTTGGCGACGGCGTCCTGGCGTACCGTGGGCTCGCCCGTGGTGCGGTCGCCGGGGGTGCGGCCCGGCACGTACAGCGGCGGTTCGAAGGGTGTGCGGCCGCCGACGGTGCCGGGGCGCTGTTCCATGCTGGCGCGCGCACCGTCGACCAGTGCCGCGCGGCGCGCGGTGTAGTCGGCGCCCAGCAGCTCCTTGAGGGGCACGTCCGTGAAGTCGGGGTCGCCGTACCAGGCCTCGCGGTCGGCGAAGGCGAGCTTGGCCGCCTCGGTCACCCCGTGCACGAAGTCGGCGCTGACCCCGTCGAGCACGTCGCGTCCGGTGCCCAGGGCCTCGGCCAGGCGCAGCTGCTGGAGCATGACGGGCCCCTGCCCCCACGGGCCGGTCTTGTGCACGGTGTGGGTGCCGTAGGCCGCGCTGGCGGGCTCCTCGTAGGAGGCGCTCCAGTCGGCCATGTCCTGCGCGGTGAGCAGGGCCCGCTGGGGCTCGCCCGTGCCGCTGGGGACGGGCGAGGACAGGAAGTCCCCGACCGCCTCCGCGACGAAGCCCTGCGACCAGGACCGCCGGGCCGCCTCGATCTGCGCCTCGCGGTCGCCTCCCGAAGCCTCGGCCTCGGCGACGATCCGCCGGTAGGCGGCGGCCAGGGCCGGGTTGCGCAGCCGGGAGCCGGGGCGGGGCGCGGCGCCGTGCGGGAGGTAGACGGCCGCCGAACCGGCCCAGTGGCGGGAGAAGACGGGGGTGAGGGCCTCGACGGCGGCGGCGATGCGGTCCAGGACGGGGTAGCCGCGCTCGGCCAGCCCGATCGCGTGGTCGAGGACGTCGCGGACGGTCATGGTGCCGTGGTCGCGCAGCAGCAGCATCCAGGCGTCGAAGGAGCCGGGGACGGTGGCGGCGAGCACGCCGCTGCCGGGGATGCGGTCCATGCCCGCGAAGGCGTCGACGGTCGCCGCGGCGGGGGAGACGCCCTGGCCGCACAGGACGCGGGGGGAACTTCCGGCGGCCTGGAAGATGACGGGGACCTCCCCGCCGGGGCCGTTGAGGTGGGGCTCGACCACCTGGAGGGTGAACCCCGCGCCGACGGCGGCGTCGAAGGCGTTGCCGCCGCGTTCGAGCAGGGACATGCCGGTGGCGCTGGCCAGCCAGTGGGTGGAGGCGACCATGCCGAAGTCGCCGCGGAGCTGGGGGCGGGTGGTGAA
>NZ_QPFC01000486.1:0-4373 GCF_003427465.1 Nocardiopsis sp. TNDT3
CTGTCCCCCCTCCGGTTGGGAGCGGACGGGCGGGGGGCCGACCTGGTCGGGGTCTTCTCCGGGGGCACCCGGCGCCCGGCCTCCCCGGAAACCGTCGCCTCCGGCGGCCACACCATCCGCATGAACGGCAGGGCCATCAGCGAGTTCACCCTCCGTGTGCTGCCGCGCATGGTCCAGGAGTGCCTGGAGGAGCACGCCCTCGCCCTGGATGACATCGACCTGGTGGTATCGCACCAGCCGAACCCGCTGCTGCTGGCCAGGGCCTGCGCGCAGGCGGGAGTGCCCCCCGAACGGGTCCTCATCACCGGTGACCTCGTGGGCAACATCGGCGCCGGGTCGGTGCCGTTCGGCCTTGCCCGGGCCGAGGCCACCGGGCGCCTGCGCGAGGGGGACCGCGTCCTGCTCATGGCCTTCGGCGCCGGCATGACCTGGGGCTGCGGCCTGCTGACCTGGACCGGGACCGAACGCGGCCGCACCCGCGACGAAGACGGAGGGGATCGCGCATGAGCGTCACGCAGGGGTTCCGCCTCGACGGTGCCAGGGCACTGGTCACCGGCGCCTCCCAGGGCATCGGCCGGGCCACCGCCCTCGCGCTGGCCGAGGCGGGGGCGCACGTAGGGCTGTGCGCGCGCAACGGGCCGGCCCTGGAGGAGGTGGCACGGGAGATCTCCGACCTCGGGCGCGAGGCCGTGGTCGTGCCCGGGGACCTGAGGGAGCCGTCGACGGCCGCCGACGCCGTGGACGCGACCGCCGCGGCCCTGGGCGGGCTGGACCTGCTCGTGCACAACGCGGGCGGCCCCCACACCGACCCCGACGGGAGCATGGTCCTGCGCCCCGTCACCGAGACCTCGGACGAGGAGTGGCGGGGGGTCGTGGACCTCAACCTGCTGGCCGCGGTGCGACTGTGCCGCGCGGCCCACCCCCACCTGCGGCGCTCCGAACGCGCCTGCGTCCTGCTCATGTCCTCCGCGGCGGCGCTCGTCGCCGTTCCGGGCATGGAGTCCTACGGGGCGGTCAAGAGCGCCCTGCTCTCCTACACGCGCTCCCTGGCCGTGGCGTGGTCCGGGGACGGGGTACGCGTCAACGCGCTGTGCCCCGGCTGGGTGCGCACCCAGCTCACCAGGCCCGTCCACGGGACCGAGGCCATGGCCGGGGCCGCCCTCACCAACGTGCCGATGCGCCGGTGGGGAGGGGTCGAGGACGTCACCGGTCCCGCCGTGTTCCTCTGCTCCCCGGCCGCGGCCTTCGTCACCGGCCAGTACCTGGCGGTGGACGGGGGCCTGTCGGCCTTCCCCGCCATGCCCCAGCCCGCGCCCCCTCAGGAGGCCCCGCATGGATGAACGGTTCTGGGTCGTCGGCGACGGGTTCCCCACGCCCCGGCTCCACCCCGAGATCAGAACCTACCGGGAGGTCCTCCACGCGCTCCGTACCGGCGAGCTGCGCGAGGGGTACCTGCTCCCCGCCCTCGGCGTCGGCCCCCGGGACTGGGAGTACCTGGACCAGGCCGTCGCGGAGGCGGGGCGGTCGCGGACCGTGTTCCTCGACGCATCTCCTCCCGCGCCGCTCCCGCGCGCCGAGGTGCTCAAGACCATCCAGGAGAACGTGGTCATCGCACGGCCGCGGGTGAGCGGCCACACGGTCGGGTGCGACCTGGTGGTCGCCGACGGCAACGAGATCATGCACGACCACACCGCCGAGCGGCAGCACCTGCCGGGCATGCTGCTCATCGAGGCGGGTATCCAGGCCACGACCTGGGCCACCCGGGCACTGTACCCGTCCGGGGAGGGACGGCTCCCCCCGTACCCGGTCATGCACGAGTGCGCGTTCGGCTTCGAGCGGTTCCTGTTCTGGCTGCCGGTCGAGGTCCGCGTCACCCTCGTCCCCCAGGGACCGGCCTCCGGCGACAGACGACCGCTGCGCGCGGAGGTCTCCTACCTGCAACAGGGGCGTGTCGCCGCCACGGGACGCTTCTCCTTCCACGCCTTCGACCCTCCCGTCATCCACCGCATAGAACAGAGCCAGTCACGGAGGGTGATCGAAAGCGCCCGCGACGAGAGCCGGACCGCGTCCGGCTGAGGAGGGCAGATGCCACCGACGACCACCGGGGAGCGCGACCGGCTCCGCGCGCTCCTGCACGGCGCGCCCCGCGGCGGGGCGGAGATCGCCGCCCTGTTCGACCACCCGGTCTTCGCGCCGGCCGACTTCTCCTCCGCGGAGGAGTTCCACCACCTCACCTACGAACGCCTGCGCGTCCTCAACGGGCGCGTCGGAGGGGGCAGGCAGGCCCTGCGCTCGCCCGAACGACTCCTCGACGTGCTCGGGCACGCCGCGGTGGTCGACCCTTCCCTCTTCCTCCGCGCGATGGTGCACTACGAGGTGTGCCTCAACGCCGCCCTCACCCTCGGCGACGACAACCCCGGTCTGCGCGAGGCCGTGGACCGGCTCGACGACCTCTCCTCGGTCGGCAGCGTCCTGATCACCGAGGTCGGGCGCGGCGGCAGCCACGTCTCCGTACGCACCCGGGCCGAGTACGACCCGAGCCTGCCCGGCTTCAGGATCACGACCCCCGAACCGGAGGACGCCAAGTTCATGGGCACGGTCGGGACCCCCGGGATCGCGCAGACGGGCCTGGTGTACGCGCAGCTGTGCACCGGCGGCGGCCAGCACGGGGTCTTCCCCTTCCTGGTCGACATCAGCGACGAGCACGGACCCCGCCCCGGCGTACGGGTGACCCGCCTGCCCCACAGCGGTGTCTCCCCGCTGGACCACTGCCTGGTCTCCTTCCGGGACGCGCCCGTACCATTCGGCCGCTGGCTGCGGGACAGCGCCGGGATCTCCCCGCAGGGGCTCTTCGAGGAACCGCCCTCCCACCGGGGCGGACGGCTCACGCGTTCGCTGGCGGTCTCCTCCGCGGCCTCGGCGGCCGGCGCCACGGCCCTGGCGGCGGTGACCCGGGCGACCGCCGGCATCTCCTACCGGTACTCGCGGCACCGGGTCACGGTGAGCGCGCACGCCGGGGAGGTGCCCGTCATCGGCTACGGGATCCAGCAGGAGTCCGTGTACGGGGCGCTCGCCGCCGCCTACGCCACCACCTTCCTGGTCCGCCGCGCACGCGCACGCGGCGGTCCGCCCCGGGTCGGACCGGAGGGCGGCGGACGAGACGGCGGCGCGGCGGCCTGGACCCCCTGGGCCTCGGTGAGCCGGGAGCTGTCCCTGGCCAAGACCGCGGCCACCGAGGCGGCGGAGAGGGCCTGCGCCGAGTCCCGGCGGCGCTGCGGCGCCCAGGGCGCCCTGGACGCCAACAGGATCTCCTCCTACGAGGCCCTCACCCACGTCTACAACAGCGCGGGCGGGGAGAACCGGCTCATCCTCCTGGACGTGGGGCGCGCACTGGTGCTGGAGGAGGACGGGGAGCGGCCCCGCCCGGAGCCTCCGCCGGGCCGCTCTCCGGGAGACCGGCGGATGTGGTCGTACCTGTTCGCCGAGGACGAGCGGCGCCTGCTCGCGCACGCCCGCTCCGTCCTCGGCGGCTCCGCCGGGGCGGCCGCGCCCCCGCGACAGTGGGACAGGCACCTGTGGCTGCTGCTCGCGCTCGCCTCCGCGCACTCGCGGCGGGTGGCCTTCGAGTCCTTCGAGGAGGCCGCGGCCCCGCTCGCCGGGTCACCCGCCGGGGAACTCCTCTCGCCCCTGTTCGGGCTGTGGGCGCTCGACGCCATCGGCGACAGGGCGGCTGAGCACCTGGCCCACGGCAGCCTCACCCGCGAGGAGTACCTGGTCATGCTCGACCTGCGCCGGTCCCTGCTCGGCGAGGTCGACGCGGAGGCTCTCGTGGACGTACTCGACCTGCCGTTCGAACAGATCGGGGCGCCGATCGCGTTTCCCGACTACTCCCGTCGGCTGGGCGCGGACGGCCTCGCGGACGGCCGCACGTGACGGCCGCCTCGCCCGGAGCCGCGCGCCCTCCGCCCCCGCCTCCGGTGAACGCCGGGCGTCCTCCCCCGATCCGCAATGGTGTCTCCCGTCACACGTACGGATCCTTGAGTGTGCCGCGTCGGCATGGTTTCTCCTGGTTCCCAGCTCGCCTGTCTGACCGAGCACGAACGAGAGGAACGACATGGCACTGCCCGACCTGATCCCGGTCGAGGACTTCTTCAGCCCGCCGGAGCGCGCTGACGCGACGATCTCGCCGGACGGAACCCGCATCGCCTACCTGGCGCCGTGGAAGGACCGGCTCAACGTCTGGGTCCAGGACCTCACCCCGTCCGGGGGCTTCGACGGCGACCCGCGCTGCGTGACCGCGGACGAGACCCGCAGCGTGCAGAGCTACCAGTGGACCGACGACCCGCGCTGGCTGCTCTACCTCCAGGACAGCG
>NZ_QPFC01000487.1:0-2105 GCF_003427465.1 Nocardiopsis sp. TNDT3
GCGGCGCGGGCGCCGCCGACCCCTTGGCCCGCGCCGGACCGGCGCGCGGAGCGGGGCCCTCAGTCGCGGGCCACCACGCGGTTGGTGATCGTGCCCAACCGCTCCACCGTGACCGCGACCTCCTGGCCGACCTCGACCGGACCCACCCCGGCGGGGGTTCCGGTGAGGACCACGTCACCGGGGAGCAGCGTCATGAAGGACGTGACGTAGGCGATGATGTCCGGGATGTCGTGGATGAACTGCGACGTGCGCCCGTCCTGGCGCGTCTGGCCGTCCACGGTGGTGGTGACGGCCAGGTCCTGTGCCTCCTCGATGCTCATCCCGGTGGTGATCCAGGGGCCGATGGGGCAGAAGGAGTCGAAACCCTTGGCCCGCGTCCACTGCTTGTCCTTCTTCTGCAGGTCGCGGGCGGTGACGTCGTTGGCGACGGTGTAGCCGAAGATGACGTCCTTGGCGCGCTCGCGCGGCACCTCGCGGCAGGGGCGGGAGATGACGATGGCCAGCTCGCCCTCGTAGTCCACCCGCTCGGAGACGGCGGGGCGGAAGATCGGGTCGCGGGGCCCGGTCACGGCGGTGGAGGGCTTGAGGAAGACGACGGGCTCGTCGGTGGACTCCCCCGTGACGTCCTTCATCTCCGCGACGTGGTCCGCGTAGTTCTTGCCGATGCAGACCACCTTGGTCGGCAGCACCGGCGACAGCAGCCGGACGTCGGAGAGCTTGGCCCGCTCGCCGGTCAGCTGGATGTCGCCGATGAGGGGGTGGCCGCTCAGCCGGGCGACGAACTCCTCCCCGGTGTCGGAATCCTTCTCTACCAGGCCGAACCCGACCTCGTCACCGGACGCGAACCGCGCGATGCGCACCTGATGCCTCCCAGCAGCCCTGTTGTCTCGCTTGCGGTTGAAGGGTATCGGCGCGGCGGGTGGCCGGGAGCGGACGGGACCCGTCCGGGGGGAGTGGAAGGACACATCCGGACCGCGCCGCGGACGGCACCAAAGCACACGGAAGCCGTGAAAGACCGCAGGACGTTGACTCCCTCTCATACCTGCTCTTCCCGGACAATGCCTTGGCCTTTCCTTGGGCCGGATTCTGGCATGCTGGGTCCGTCGTCCGCCGTCGAGAGGCTGGTTCCCGTGCCCACGTCCGCTTCGCCCGGGGGTCGTCCCCGTGCCCGGCACCGCAAGCGCCGCCGGTACCCGATGGGTCTGGCGCTGGGTCTGTGCCTGGTCTCCGGGGCCTCCACCGTGCTCATGGTGAGCGTGCCCGGTTCCGGACCCGACTTCGGAGAGCCCGCCGAGACCTCCGCGACGGGGCCGGTCGGCGACGGGGTCCCCGAGGAGGGCGGCGACCGGCGCACCTCCGCGGAGGACCGGGACTCGGCGGGCGGGGCCGCCGCGCCCGAAGCGGGCTCCTCCGCCGAGCGGGCCGGGGAGGAAGAGGCCCCGCTGCTGCTCCGCTCCGTGGAGGAGGAGGTCGAGAGCGCCGACGGCGAGTTCTCCGTGCTGGAGGGCGAGAGCGACGTCATGGGCGACGGCCCGGTGACCACCTTCGCCGTGGAGGTCGAGAAGGGGCTGCCCGGGGAGTCCGAGGACTTCGCGGCCGCCGTGGAGGAGATCCTGGGCGACCCGCGCAGCTGGGGCGACGACGGGGAGCGCGCGATGCAGCGGGTGGACGGCGACGACGCCGACGTCCGCGTGCTGCTGGCGGCCCCGGACACCGTGGACCGGCTGTGCGCCCCGCTGAACACCGACGGGTACGTGTCCTGCGCGAACGGGAACCGGGCGATCATCAACCAGAACCGCTGGGTGTCGGGCGTCCCCCACTTCGAGGACGACCTGGAGACCTACCGGATCTACCTGATCAACCACGAGGTGGGCCACACCCTGGGCCACGGCCACGTGGACTGCCCCGGCGAGGGGGAGCCGGCCCCGGTGATGCAGCAGCAGACCCTGGGCCTCCAGGGGTGCGAGCCCAACGGCTGGGTCCACCCCGAGAACGGCTCCGGGGACTGAGGGCCCGTCCGGATGCCGTCCGTGCTTTTCCGGCCGACCGCGCACGCCCATTCCATGACTCTGGGTATCGATATGGACACGAAAAGCAATGGAGAG
>NZ_QPFC01000488.1:0-8097 GCF_003427465.1 Nocardiopsis sp. TNDT3
TCCCCGACCCCCACCACGCACGGAGGGAACGACGACCATGACACCAACCGCCATCGAGGTCCGCGGCGTCGACAAGCGCTTCGGCCGCTTCCAGGCCCTGGACAAGCTGGACCTGACCGTCCGCACGGGCCAGGTCGCGGGCTTCCTCGGGCCCAACGGCTCCGGGAAGTCCACCACCATCCGGGTCCTGCTCGGCCTGCTCAGGGCCGACGCCGGAACGGTCAGCCTGCTCGGCGGCGACCCCTGGCGGGACGCCGTCGCCCTGCACCGGCGCCTGGCCTACGTGCCCGGCGACGTCACCCTGTGGCCCAACCTGACCGGAGGGCAGGCGATCGACCTGCTCGGGCGGCTGCGCGGCGGACTCGACCCCGCGCGCCGCCGGGAGCTGCTGGCCCGCTTCGAACTGGACCCGACCAAGAAGGCGCGCGCCTACTCCAAGGGCAACCGGCAGAAGGTCGCCCTGGTCGCCGCCCTGGCCTCCGACGCCGAACTGCTCATCCTCGACGAGCCCACCTCCGGCCTGGACCCGCTCATGGAGGCCGTGTTCACCGAGTGCGTCCTGGAGGCCAAGGCCCGGGGCCGCACCGTGCTGCTCTCCAGCCACATCCTCTCCGAGGTGGAGAAGCTGTGCGACACCGTCACCATCATCCGCAGGGGGCGTGCGGTGGAGTCGGGCACCCTGGACGACCTGCGCCACCTGACCCGCTCCGCCGTGCGCGCCACCGTCACCGGGGACGCGCGGGTCCTGGAGGGCGCCGAAGGGGTGCACAACCTGCGGCTCGACGGCGGCACCGTCGCCTTCGACGTGGACAACACCCGCATGGGCGCCGTCATGGGCACGCTCACCGGCCTCGGGATCCTCTCCCTGGTGAGCAACCCGCCCTCCCTGGAGGAGCTGTTCCTGCGCCACTACGGCGACGAGCTGGCCGCGCGCGGGGCCGACCGGAACGGGGGGACGGCGGTATGAACGCGTTCACCGGCACCGGCGCCCTCATCCGGTTCGTCCTGCGCCGCGACCGCCTCCGGCTGACCGTCTGGACCCTGGCCCTGGTCGGCACCGTCGCCGCGACCGTTCCGACGCTCGACGACATGTTCTCCACCGACGCCCAGCGCCAGGCCCGGGCGGCTCTCATGGAGACCCCGACCGGCGTCCTCTTCGGCGGCCCCGGATACGGGCTGGACGACTACCAGCTCGGCCCGATGGTGGTCAACGAGCTGACCATGAGCGTGCTCATCGCCCTGGCGGTCATGAGCGTCCTGCACGTGGTCCGGCACACCCGCGCCGAGGAGGAGAGCGGCCGCGCCGAACTGCTACGCGCCAGCGTCCTGGGCACGAGCGCCCAGATGACCGCCGCGCTGGTGACCATCTCGGTCGTCAACCTGCTCATCGGCGGCCTGGCCGCGCTGGCCATGGCGGGCAACGGCCTGGCGGTCGCCGACTCCGCGGCCTACGGGCTGGGGCTGGCCCTGGCCGGGATCTCCTTCGGCGCCGTCGCCGCCGTGTGCGCGCAGGTCACCGAGCACGGACGCGCCGCCGCGGGCCTGGCCTTCCTGGTCACCGGCGTGCTGTTCCTGTCCCGGGTCGTCGGCGACATGGCCGAGGAGGGCGGCAACGCGCTGTCCTGGCTGTCGCCGTTCGCCTGGGTCCAGCAGACACGCGTGTTCGACGACCTGCGCTGGTGGCCGCTGGCGCTGTACGCGGTCCTCGTGGCGGCGCTCTTCGCGCTGGCCTACGCCCTGGCGGACCGGCGCGACCTCGGCGCCGGCCTGGTCCCCTCCCGGCCCGGTCCGGCCGGTGCGGGCGGGCTGCTCAACGGCGTGTTCGCGCTGCACCTGCACCAGCAGCGCGGGGCGATCCTCGCCTGGGCGGCCGCGGTCTTCCTCTTCGCCCTCGCGTTCGGCTCGCTGGCCACGGAGGTGGAGGGGATGCTGGAGGAGAACCCCGACCTGCTGGCCGTCCTCGGCGACTCCGCCGACGACGTCACCGGGGGCTTCCTCGGCACCATGAGCGGTTACGTGCTGATGGCCGCGTCGGCCTACGCCGTCATGTCCGTGCTGCGGGCGCGGGGCGAGGAGACCTCCGGGCGCGCCGAGCTGACCCTGTCCGCGGCCGTGGGCAGGGTGCGCTGGTTCGGCGGCGCCCTGCTGGTCAGCGTGCTGTCCTCGGCGGTGATCGTGGTGGCGGGCGGCGTCGGCATGGGCCTGAGCGCGTCGGCGGCTCTGGAGGACCCCTCCTGGACGTGGACGATGACCGAGGCCGCCCTGGCCCAGCTGCCGGTGGCCCTGCTGTTCGCCGCTCTGACCGCGCTGCTGGTGGGAACCGCCCCGCGCCTGACCCCGCTGGTGTGGGCGTGGCTGGGCTACAGCCTCCTGGTCTCGCTGCTCGGACCGATGCTGGGCCTGGACGACCGGCTGCTGGACCTGAGCGCGTTCGGGCTGCTGCCCCAACTGCCCGCCGACGAGTTCGACGCCGCCCCGGTGGCCGTCGCGCTGGGGGCGGCGCTCGCGGCCAACGCGGTCGCCCTGGCGGGCTTTCGCCGCCGGGACCTGGCCAGCGTCTGACGGAGACGCCGTCCGGGGCGCCGCCGAGCCGGGGACCGGTTGGGCGGCGCCCCGGCCGCGTCAGGCGCGGACCGCGCTCAGGGCAGGAAGGACAGCCCCCAGGCGGGCGCGAACACCACGACCAGGAAGCGCGCGGTGCGGGTGACGAAGGTGATCAGGGCGAACAGCACGACGTTCATCCGCACCACCCCGGCCAGCACCGACACCACCACGAACGGCGGCACGCTGGCGAGGGAGCTCACCGCCACCAGGCCCGCGCCCCAGGCGGGCCGCTCCTCGGCCCTGCGCCGCCAGCCCTCGGCCCGTGCGGCCCACTTGCCCGGTGTGGCGCTCCTGCGGCGGATCCAAGGCGCGGAGAGCGTCCCGCGCCCGGCGTAGTAGTAGGGCAGCTTGCCCAGGGTCTGCCCGACCCCGGCGGCCACCGCCATGGCGACCAGGGCGCCGTCGTCCATCGCGATGACGGCGCCCACCAGGTAGACCTCGATGTTGATGACCGGGACGAGCCCGGAGACGAGGGCGACCACGAAGGCCAGCGCCGTCTCGATCACCCCGCGCTCCCGGTCGCCGTGGGCGGGCCGGTCAGTTCTCGGCCGCCGCGAGCTGCCCGCACGCGCCGTCGATCTCCTGTCCGCGGGTGTCGCGGACGGTCACCGCCACCCCGTGCGACTCCAGCCGCCGCACGAACTCGCGCTCGTCCTCGGGGCGCGAGGCCGTCCACTTGGACCCCGGGGTGGGGTTGAGCGGGATGAGGTTGACGTGCACCAGGTGGCCCTTGAGGAGCTTGCCCAGCAGGTCGGCCCGCCAGGCCTGGTCGTTGATGTCCTTGATCAGCGCGTACTCGATGGAGACCCGGCGGCCCGTGGTGCCCGCGTAGCGCCAGGCGGCGTCCAGGACCTCGTCGACCTTCCAGCGGGTGTTGATGGGCACCAGCTCGTCGCGCAGCTCGTCGTCGGGGGCGTGCAGGGAGATCGCGAGGCGGACCTGCATCCTCTCGTCGATGAGCTTGTTGATCGCGGGCACCAGGCCGACCGTGGACACGGTGACCCCGCGCTGGGAGATGCCCAGGCCGTTGGGGACGGGGTCGGTGATGCGGCGCACCGACTGGAGCACGCGCTTGTAGTTGGCCATGGGCTCGCCCATGCCCATGAACACGATGTTGCTGATGCGGCCCGGGCCGCCGGCGACCTCGCCGTTGGCCAGGTCGCGGGCGCTGGCGACCACCTGGTCGATGATCTCCCCGGTGGAGAGGTTGCGGGTCAGGCCCGCCTGGCCGGTGGCGCAGAACGGGCAGTTCATGCCGCACCCGGCCTGGGAGGAGATGCACAGGGTGACGCGGTCCGGGTAGCGCATGAGCACCGACTCGAACAGCACCCCGTCGAACGCCTTCCACAGGGTCTTGCGGGTCATGCCGTTGTCGCAGGTGATGTGGCGCACGGGCGTGAGCAGGGTGGGCAGCAGCGCCTCGCCGAGCCGCTCCCGGGAGGAGGCGGGCAGGTCGGTCATGGCCGAGGTGTCCGACACCAGGGAGCCGAAGTAGTGCTGGGCGAGCTGCTTGGCCCGGAAGGGCTTCTCCCCCAGCTCGCGGACGACCTCGGCCCGCTCGTCGGGGCTGAGGTCGGCCAGGTGCCGGGGAGGTTTGGCACGACGGGGTGCGACAAAGGTGAGCTCGGCGGGCATACACAGTCCGTAGGAAGTGGAGTCGGTGGTCTGGCGCCCGGGCGCGGACGGCGGCGGGAACGTGTCGTTATACGACTTATACGCCGCCGCGGTGCAGCTCCGCCTGTCAGGGCACTACCGTCGATTCTACGCACTGCGCGGACGGGCCCGACGGGTCCGTCCGGCTACGACGACCGGGGATCGGTGTGTGGGAGGGCCGGTGACAGGGATCGACGTCCTGCTCGACGAGATCAGCCCATACCAGAGCCGACGCGTCGTCGTCGAGTGTGACTCCCACACCACGGCCGCCTACCTGCTGGACGCGCGCGGGCGCATCCGCGTCCCGGTGTGGCTGGCCAACCACGAGATCGCGCCGCGCACGAGCGAGTCCGGCGGGCTGTACGAGGGCCGGGCCCCGCTCATGCCCGAGGCCTACACCAAGCACCCGCAGGGCCGCCCCCGCTTCGACCCCGACCGCCTGCGCGCCGTGTGGTTCGAGGAGGGCGACGGGGTCGCCCTGGTGGACGAGGAGGGGCTGCTGGCCGTCATCCCGGGCTGGGCGGAGGCCGACAGCGGGCTGCCGGGGTACGCGCGCGAGGCGATCGGCCGCAGCGCGTACGCCTGGGAGCTGGACTCGGTGCGCGGGCAGCTGTGGCCGCGCGTGGTGCACGCCGAGGCCTACTGGGACTGGCGGCGCGCCTCGGGCGCCTGGCGCAGCGTGCAGCGCACGGTGCTCAGCCACCTCAACCGCAACGTGGGCGAGCCCGGGCACTACTGGGACGTCTCCGACGGCCACCCGCCGCTGCTGCGCGTGTCGGAGCGCCCGCCCACCGCGGACCGCCCGTACACGGTGCTGTCCACGGTCGGGATGTGCGGTCAGCGCATGCCCACCCTGGACCGCTACATGGCCAACACCTCCCAGCACGCCCGGGTGGAGCTCGCCCTGGCCACGACGCTGCCCGCGCACCACGCCGCCCGCGTCTTCCGGTGGATCGGCGCCTTCCCCTGGCGGGCGGTGACCTGGTTCGGCACCGGGCACACCGTCAAGTGGCTGGACAACCCCGAGGACCGGGCCATGCGCGGCGGCGCGGGAGCCGTGCTGCTCCTGGAGGACCCCTCCGCCCTGGTCACCCGCCCCGAGCACCGGCCGCCGGACACCGCCGGGCTGTCCTTCCAGGGCGACCCCGTGCGCTGGCTGTGGATCGTGCCGATCACGCGCCCCGAGCACCTGTTCGCCAAGGAGCACGACAGCGCCACCCTGGTGGAGAAGCTGGCCGCCGAGGGCCGCAGCTGGGTGCTGGGTTAGCCGGGGTCCCGGGCGCCGCGCGAAAACCCGTTGACACCCCCTCGGCCGGAACGGGATCGTCGCTGCCGTTGGGACGAGCGGGGACGGGGGACCATGGCGCGCACTGGCGGCGCGGGTGCGGGACTGACCGCCCCGCTGGGGCACCCGGCCTTTCGCGGGCTGGTCGCGGGCCGGACCCTGATGGCCCTGGGCAACGGCATGGCGTCGGTGGCGCTGGCCTTCGCCGTGCTGGACGTGACCGGCTCGCTGACGGGCGTGGGGCTGGTGGTGGGCGCGCGCTCGGTGGCGAACGTGGCGCTGCTCCTGCTCGGCGGCGTCATCGCCGACCGGCTGCCGCGCGCGCTGGTGCTCCAGGGCGGGTGCGCCCTGGCCGCGCTCTCCCAGGCGGTCCTGGGCGCGCTCCTGTTGACGGGCACCGCCTCGCTGCCGCTGATGATCGCGCTGAGCCTGGTCAACGGCGCGGCCGCGGCGGTGAACCTGCCCGCCTCCGCGGCCCTGACGCCGCAGACCGTGCCCCGGGAGCTGCTGCGCCAGGCCAACGCGGCGATGGGCGTGGGCGTCCAGGGCGGGCTGTTCCTGGGGATGTCGGCGGGCGGCGTCGTGGTGGGCCTGCTCGGCGCGGGCTGGGCGATCACGGCGGACGCGGCGCTGTTCGCCTGCGCCGGGACGGCCTTCCTGTCCGTACGGGCGGCACGGGCGGACGGGCCGGTGGACACCGGGGACGCGGACGTGCTGCGCGACCTGCGGGAGGGGTGGAGCGAGTTCGTGTCGCGGCCCTGGGTCTGGATCATCGTGCTCCAGTTCATGGTCGTCAACGCGGGCTGGTCGGCGGCCACGGCCGTGCTGGGTCCGGGCATCGCCGACGAGACCTTCGGCCGGACCGCCTGGGGCCTGCTCATGGCGGCCAACAGCGTCGGGCTGCTGGCGGGCGGCGTGCTGGCGGCCCGCTGGCAGCCGCGGCGGGCGCTGGTCTACGGCACGGCCCTGATGACGGCGCACGCCGTGCCCTTCCTGGCCCTGACCGGGCCCTCGCCGCTGCCGGTGCTGTTCGCCGCGATGTTCCTGGCGGGCGTGGCGGTACAGCAGTTCGACGTGGCCTGGGAGGTCGCCGTCCAGGAGAACGTGCCGAAGGAGAAGCTGTCGCGGGTGTACTCCTACGACGCGCTGGGCTCGTTCGTGGCGATGCCCCTCGGGCAGATCGCGATCGGCCCGTTCGCCGAGCGCTTCGGCCCGGCTCCGGCCCTGGTGCTGGTGGCCTCGCTGACGCTGCTGGCCACCCTGGCCGCGGTCTCCTCGCGCAGCGTGCGCACCCTGACCCGCTCCTAGGGCTGTCCGGCGGGCGCCCCGCTAGCTGGCGACGCCGCGCCGGTCCCGGGTCTGGGCCAGCACGCGGTGGAGGCGCGCCACCTCCTCGTCGCTGAAGCGCTCCACGAAGCGCAGCAGGGTGGCGCCGGGGTCGGGCCCGGTGTTGAGGACCTCGTCCATCATCCGCGCGGTGTACTCGGCGTGCGACTCGCGCGGCCAGTACGTCCAGGCGCGGCCGGTCTTCTCCCGGTCCAGCAGCCCCTTGGTGAAGAGGATGTTGGCCACCGTCATGACGGTCGTGTAGGCCACGTCGCGGTCGTAGACCATGTTCTCGCGGACCTGGCGCACGGACATCGGCTCCTCGGACCGCCACAGCGCGTCCATGATGGCCGCCTCCAGTTCACCCAGACCCCTCATGGCCTCCCCGCCCGTCGCGTCCTCGGTTCCGAGGATCGTAGACACGAGGGGGCCTCCCGCGTGGGAGAACTCCGGAGAGCACACAGATCCGTACATCCTCGGCACCGGTCACCGGCGTTTCACCAGCGAACGCGCGTCCGCGCACGAGGGAAAGAGCGTTCACGGCCGGGCCCGGACCCCTCCCGCCCGCTGGGAAGACCGGCGGAGGGAGCCCGGCCGTCCTGCCCGGCCGCTCGCACCCCCTCCGACGGAGGCCCGCCCCGACTGGTTCCCCGAGGGACACCGTGTTACACGCCACATCCGGCGTGGCCGGACGCGGCCAACAACTTCACATCGTGAAACCCCTGCAAAACCCCGCAAACCAGGCGCTCTCGCGACTCTGAGCTTTGTTACTCACACGTAGTGGCAGTGTCGATGTGAAAGATTGTTACCTATCTCCTAGTTTCCACAAGGTCAGCGTTCCCCGCGCGGAGGCCGGTACAAGTAGCCTTGTACCCGACGAGTGCTGGCCAGGCCAGATGCTTCTCCGTATGCGCGGAACAGCTCCCGCGTTCGTTTCTTGAGCCCGCCTTGCCAGCAGCCACCCGTCTTCCTACACATTCACAAGCGAGCTGCGGAAGTGGGCGATCTCCGCCGTGTCGTCTGAGGCGTCTCAACCCCTGACAGATTTCGGTCCCAACGAGTGGTTGGTCGAGGAGCTTTATCAGAAGTACTTGAACGACCCGAACTCCGTTGACAAGGCCTGGTGGAACTTCTTCGCGGACTACAAGCCCGCGGAGACTGCTGGCGCGAAGGGCGGGAGCGGCGCGAAGGCGCAGGGCGAGAAGGCCCCCGCGGCCTCCGCCCCCAAG
>NZ_QPFC01000489.1:0-5523 GCF_003427465.1 Nocardiopsis sp. TNDT3
CACCCCCACCAAGGACGAAAAGGACAGAGATGCCCTTCTTCCCCCCTCACGGCCGCTTCGCCCTTACCCCGGCGGTCTCCCTCTCGCTCGTGTTCGCCCTGTCCGCCTGTGGCGGCGGGGAGGACCCCGCGGAGGCCTCGGCGCCCTCGGAAGAGGCCGCCGAGGAGACGACCGCCGCGGAGGGCACTCCGCCGGAGGCGCTGTCCCAGGAGGAGCTCGCCGGGCTCCTCGTCGAAGCACCCGTTCCCGTCTCCAGACCCCAGGTGGACGAGTCCGCCCTGCCCCCCGAGCCCGAGGACTCCGCGTCGGTGTCCGAGCGGGCGGCCTGGGCCCTGCTGACGGAGGTGACCCGCAAGGCCTCCCTCGTCGATCCGAGCGCCGCCGCCGCGTGTCCCGAGCAGATGACCGAACCCGTCGAACCGGGCCTGAGCTGCACCCTCACCTACGGCGGCCTGGACATGCAGTTCCCGGTCCTGGCCGGGGACGGCGGCGCCGCCTTCCGGTTCGAGTACCCGGAGCTGCCCACCGTGCGCGAGGTCGTCGAGGACACCATCCGCTTCGACCACGGCGTCGAGGCGGTGTACTGCGACATGGACGACGTCGTGGCCGTCGAGCCGGGCGCGGAACGGGCCCCCTACCTCTGCTACGCCCGGGACGGAGGGCTCGCGGGGTCGGACTCCCCGGAGGACACGGTCTCCCCCTACGAGGTCTACGTGCTCATCGGGGGGACCCTGGCCACCTACCAGTACCTGGACGCGCAGTAGCGAGGCCCGCCGGGGCCGCGCGGTCCCCGGCCGAGGAAGGACGACGTGCCCTTCACCCCCAGCCATGTCGCGGCGGTCCTTCCCCTGGCGCGTACCGGGCTGCCGCCGACGGCCCTGGTCGTCGGGTCGGTGGCGCCGGACCTGCCGTACTACCTGCCGCTGCCCGTGGCCGCGGCGACCACGCACGGCCCCGCGGGGCTGTGGCTGGACGTGCTGCTCGGCGGCGCCGTGCTGGTGGTGTACGCGTACGTGCTCCCCGGTCGGCGCGGGAGGCGGCGCGGGCGGCCGCGCTGACCGCCGCGGCGCTGGCGGCGGGCTCGGTCACGCACATGGCCTGGGACTCCTTCACCCAGACGGGCGGGGCCCTGGTGCGGGCCTGGCCGCCGCTGAGCACTCCGGTGGCGGGCCCGCACCTGCTCTACAACGTGCTGATGTACGCGAGTTCGGCGGGCGGCCTGGCCGTCCTGGCCTGGTGGGTCCACCGCGAGCGCGCCCGCCGCGCGGACGCCGGGCGCGCCGGCCGTGAGGCGGATGGGCGCCCCGGGTCCGTCCCCGGCGACCGCGTGCGCGTCCTGGCCCTGTCCGCCCTCGCCGTGTGCGCGGTGGCGGGCGCCGTGGCGGGCGGTCTGTCCGACCGCGCGCAGGTGAGCGGCTACGACCTCGTGCGGTGCCTGCTCGTCGGGGCCGTCACCGGCACCGGGCTGGGCCTGGCCGCGTGGACGGCCGCCTGGTGGTCGTGGCGGCCGCTGCACCGCACGGCGCGCTGACGCCACGCGGTCGCGGCGGCCGTCCGGAAGGTCGCCGCGTCCGCGACGGCGCGGACGCGAGCCCGGCCCGGGCCGGGTGGCACGGACGCGTCCCCGGTCCGGGCCGGACGCACACCACGGCGTGGGCCGGGCCCGGCCGGGCGCGCACCGCGTCCCCTCAGGTCCCGCCCCCTCCCGCGCGGGCCGCCTCGGCGCCGGTCGGGTCCGGGCCGAACGCCGCGTGCACCTCCTCGGCGGTGAGGCCGTAGTACTCCAGGTCGTACCGGTGGCCGCCCGGGTTCCTGCGCCGGTCCGCGCGCGTGTAGGCGAGCGTGCGGGCCCGGGTGTCGGGGTCGAAGTCCTCGCCGAGGCCGCTCCAGACGCGTTCGGCCGCCCCGAGCGGGTCGGAGGTCAGCTCGCCGTAGGGCAGGTCCAGGAAGCGTTCCGGACCGTGCTCGCGGCGCACGCGGCGGGCCCGTTCGGCGCCCGCCGCCCAGATCCCCAGCCACTCCCGGCCGATCCAGTGCGGGTCCACGTCGCTGTTGTGGATGCGCATCGAGGTCTCGGTCAGGCTGGCCCACGACGCCATGGCCCGCGCCGGGTCGCGGTCGGTCATGACGACCACCGCGTCGGGGAAGACGTTGAGCAGGGCGTCCAGGCTGAGCAGGTGCAGGGGCGACTTGAGCACCCAGCGGCGCGCGGGCCGCTTCCACTGCAACGCCTGGAGCTGCTGTTTGAGGTAGGCGTAGTCGGGGGTGGCGTCGCGCCCCTCGACCCAGGCGCGGTAGTCCGGGGAGGCGGCGCGGACGTGGAAGAACATCCCCTGCGGCAGGAGGAAGACGCACTCCTCGGGTTCGAGCGGGTGCATGGGGTGGATGGTCTGGAACCCGGGTCCCATGGCGTCCATGCCCCGGACCAGCCTCCGCGCCAGCGCGAGGCGCTCGCGCCTGCCCACGGTGCGCTCCCCGGGCCTGCCCGTGTCGGGGACCGGGCTCAGCATCTCCCACAGCCGCGGGGCGCGGGCCCGGACGTGCTGGGCCAGGAGGCCGTGGCCGAACGTCGTGCCCGTCCTGGGCAGTCCGGTGATGAACACCGGCCGCTCGACGGGCTGGGCCGCGACCTCCGGGTTGGCGTCGAGCAGGTGGAGCATGCGCAGGCGCGTCTCCAGCCGCCGCCGGACCTCTCCCCGCAGGCCGATCCGGCCGATCGGGGTGACGCCGGGCACCGCCTGCCAGGCGTCGTGGAGCACGCGCGTGTCCGAGAGGAAGGGTTCGTCGGAGGGCCAGGGGAGCCCGCTGCTGGCGGAGGCCTCCGCCAGCATGGCGTCGAAGGCGCCCTCGGCCGCCCCCAGGCTGTTGTCGAAGGGTCTGAGCAGGGTGTTGACCGGGTTCATCCACCACGGGTGGTGCACGTTCACAAGCGCCCTCTCCTGTTGTGTCAGCCGCAGTTGGTGCCGTTGCGCAGGACCCATTCGTCGCCGACCACGCCGCCCCAGTCCACGCAGTGGCCGGCGGCGTCGGCGTAGACCGGGCCCGCGTACTCCGTCCAGTCGCCCGGGTCGGTGTCCCAGGAGGTGGAGTCGCTGCGTTTGAGGGCCGCGTCCATGTTGACGGCGCTGCCCGGGTCGGTCCGCACCACGACGACGCAGTTGCGGCCGTTGAAGTTGTTGTAGGTGAGGAAGACGGTGCCCCCGTTGACGGAGGCCTCGTTGACCACCCCGTATCCGCTCCCGCACTGGCCCCCGTAGGAGGCGGCGGTGGCGGGCACGGGGGTGCCCACCGCCATGGTCAGGGCCAGGCCCGCCACGGCGGCGGTCCCGCGTACGAGGGTCTTCGGCATGTCTCTCCCGTCGTTTCGGGTTCCGGCCCCTACCACGGCGGGGTGCCCGTGCCGCTGGTGCTGTGCCGCTCCACCAGGCGGGTGATGGTGACGGTGCCGTCGGCGCCGGTGGTGTAGGTGACCTCGGCGGTGATGACGCGGCTGCCCTGGTTGACGTAGCCGGTCAGGGCCGAGGGGGTGGAGGCGACCGAACCGGCGCCGCCGTCGCCGACCGATCCGCCCTGGCTCTGGCAGAAGCTCCACGCGCACACCACCGTGGCGCCGTCGAGCACGGCGTACTGCCCCGAACCGCCGGGGGTCTGGAAGGCCACGACGTGCTCGCCCGGTGGGCGCGTTCCGCTCGCGCCCACCCCGGCTCCCACCGTGGCCGTCGTGGTGGTGGACCCGCCGCCGGAATCCCCCTCGTCCTCAGCGCTCTGGGACGCCTCGTCGGAGGGGCTCGCGGAGGGCTCCTCGGAGGAGGCGCCGTCCGGCCGCTCCTGGTGTCCGCGTTCCGGGTTCTGCTGCTCCCCGGCGGCCTGCCGCGCCTCGGCCGTCCCGGTCGGCTCGTCCCCGAACCAGGCGGCGACGGGCAGGGAGTCCCAGTTGGCGGCCAGGGCGACGCCGCCGAAGCCCAGTCCCGCGAGCAGGACGAGGGCGCCCAGGGCGGCGCCGACGACGGTCAGCGTCCTCCCGGCTCCGCCCCGCCTCTCGGGGGCCACCGGGAACTCGCGCTCGGGTGCGGTCCGCACGCCCTGCCACTGGTGGTCGACGACGGTGGCCATGACGCCGCCCGCCTCCGCGGCGGAGTCCGGCGGGGTGTGGGAGCGCCTCGGGTCGCCCGCCGCGATCACGCCGCCGACCAGCTCCAGCGCGGTCGGCCGCTCGGACGCCTCCTTGCTGAGCGCGCGTGCGGCCAGGTCCGCGAGGGGGCCGGTGAAGCCCGCGGTGTCGGGTTCGCCGCTGATCACCCGGTGCGCGACGGCCGCCGGGTCGCCGGTGCCGAACGGCGGGCGCCCGGTCGCCGCGTAGGAGACCAGCGCACCCCAGGCGAAGACGTCGTCGGCGGTGCTGGGGGGTTCGCCGCGGTAGTGGGCGGGGCTGATCCAGCCGGGCGAGCCCAGCACGGACCCGGTGCGGGTCAGCGCGGTCTGGTCGATCGCGCGGGCCACGCCGAAGTCCAGGACACGGGGTCCCTCGGGCGACAGGATGACGTTGGCGGGCTTGAGGTCGCGGTGGGCGATGCCGATCTCGTGGATCTGGGCGAGCGCCTCGGCCACTCCGGCGGCCAGTCCGATCAGCAGCCATCCGCCCAGGGGCCCGTGCGCGCGCGTGTAGGCGCTGAGCGTCATCCCGCGCACCAACGGGGTGGCCAGCCAGGGGCGCTCGGCCTCGGTGTCGGCGGCCAGCAGCGGCACCGCGCAGGCTCCGCCCACCCGGCCCAGCAGCCGCACCTCGCGCGCGAACCGCGCCCGGAACTCGTCGTCGGCGGAGTACTCGGGGTGGATGAGCTTGACCGCGACGAGCGCGCCGTTCCGGTCGAGGGCCGCGTACACGACACCCATACCGCCGGAGCCCAGGCGCCCGAGGGTCCGGTAGGGACCGATCCGCGCGGGGTCGGTGGAGGTCAGGGCGGTCGCGGTCGCGGGGAGCGTGACGGCTGAGGGGTGCGTACTCACGGCTGTCGTCTCACAGGCCTCGTCTGGAGTGGGGATGAGGTGCGCGGTGAGCCCGCGCCCTTCTCCAGGGCAGGGGAAAAGGTGCGCTGTGGGCGTGACGGGGGGATGTGGGGTGAATCCTAGCCGGTCCCGGTGACGCCTTCCCGGGTCGGCCGACCGAAGGCGGCGACCGCCCTGGTCAGAGGCGGAGGACTCCACCACCTCGGGCGACGCGCGGGCCCGGGCCGCCGCGGGAGCGGCGTGGTGCCGCCGATCGGACACGTCGGGCCGCGGAGACCCGTCTCCGTACCTTTTGGGGTGTCTTCGGGCGGCACGTAAGGACATTGACGGAATCGTCGTGACCCTGGTACACCTCTGGTGCCCCTGCCCTCCCTCCGGCCGCCGATTTCACCGCCAGACCCGAACCCCGTCGCGGTGGGCGCCTCCCTGTGGACGGGATCACGAGCCACACGCACAAGGGAGCCCTGCATGGTGGACCAGCCCACCGCACCCCCGACGGATCCCGCGCCGAAGCCC
>NZ_QPFC01000490.1:0-17365 GCF_003427465.1 Nocardiopsis sp. TNDT3
GGACGTGCCGGTCAACGTCGCGGGCAACGCCATCGGCGCGGTCGGCGGCGTGGCGGGTGCGGCCTCCACCGACACCGGCGCCCTGGTGCTGGAGGAGGAGGAGCACGTCGCGACCTCGGGCAACGGCTCCGCGGTCGGCGGCAACCAGCTCGTCGCGGACGGCGAGGTTCCGGTCAACGTCTCCGGCAACGCCATCGCGGCGGTCGCGAGCCTGGCCGGCGCCAGCAGCACCGGCGACGGGGCCGCGGTCGTGCACCAGAGCGCGCCCGAGGCCCAGTCCAGCGCCCTGGACGCCCTGCCCCTGGTGCAGGACCTGCCCGAGGTCCCGGTCTCGGACATGCTGCCCGTCGAGTACGAGGTGAGCGAGACCACCCGTCAGGCCGTGGAGCAGCACGCTCCCGAGCACGCCGACCAGCTGCCCGCGTCCGCCCCCGTGGGTGTGGCCGACCCGGTCAACGAGCTGCTCGGCGCCGCGGGCGTGGGCCTGTAACGACAGAACAGGGGATCGCGCCCGCGTCCGTGCGGGCCCGGGGGAGTACGGCGTCCCGTTCCGTGAGGAACGCGGTGGACTGCGGGGTGCCGTATCCCACAGGGCGGCGTCGGACACGGAGCGCGATCCCGGACCGGCACAACGCGTGCCGTACGCGTCGACGGGCCACGACGACCCGCCTCCGCACTCCCGTTCCGTGAGGAACGCGGTGGACTGCGGGAGCGCGGAGGAGCTGGCCGTCAGCCCGTGACGTGAGCCGAGTCCTCCCGGGAATATCCGGGAGGACTCGCCGCATTCTGGGGAAAGCGGGCACTCGACGACCATCAAGTGTGACCGAAGTCACTCGCGGGGGTCGTTATGGGTGCTCGTCAGAGGCGGTGCTGGCCAACCGGCCCACGTTGCCGGGGCGGCTCACGTACGCTACGGACCGGTACCGGTTCGGGAAGCGCTTATTCTGCGGGTGCCGGTGGGCGTGGGCCGGGTGTCCACCCAGAGCGACGGAGCCCTCACCCGCGGAGGGGACAGCCCCTCCCGCCCACCGACGGGGGTAGCGCCTGGAGTTTCGGTTACTGTCGGTTCCCAGGAGCTTCCGACAGACCGCGGCCGGAAAGATCACGTAGGGCTAGACGTAGGGGAAGAGCGTGCCACCCACGAAGGGCAGCGCCGGCAAGAACGGCTCGAAGGACAGCGGACGACAGGGGGCGGGCACCGCCCTCGTCATCGTCGAGTCACCGGCCAAGGCGAAGACCATCGCCGGTTATCTGGGGCGCGGCTACGTCGTGGAGTCCAGCATCGGCCACATCCGCGACATGCCCAACAAGGCCGCCGAGATCCCCGCCAAGTACAAGGGGCAGGCGTGGGCCCGGCTCGGGGTGGACGTCGACGGCGACTTCGAGCCGCTCTACGTGGTCAACACCGACAAGAAGGCGCACGTCAAGAAGCTCAAGGAGCTCATGGCCGACGCCGACGAACTCCTCCTCGCGACAGATGAGGACCGCGAGGGCGAGGCGATCGCCTGGCACCTGCTGGAGGAGCTCAAGCCCCGCATCCCCGTCCGCCGCATGGTGTTCAACGAGATCACCAAGGACGCCATCCAGCGCGCGGCCCACAACACCCGCGACCTGAACACCCGCCTGGTCAACGCACAGGAGACCCGGCGCATCCTGGACCGCCTCTACGGCTACGAGGTCTCCCCCGTGCTGTGGAAGAAGGTCATGCCCAAGCTCTCGGCGGGCCGCGTGCAGTCCGTGGCCACCCGCCTGGTGGTCGAGCGCGAACGCGAGCGCATGGCGTTCACCTCCGCCGAGTACTGGGACCTCAAGGCCCTCTTCGACGCCACCGAGGCCGGTGTCGCCGAAGGCCCCGCCACCTTCCCCGCCGCCCTCGTCTCCGTGGACGGCACCCGCGTCGCCGCGGGCCGCGACTTCACCCCGCAGGGCACGCTGCGCTCGGACCGCCCCGTCCGCCAGCTGGACGAGGCCGCGGCGCGCGGCCTCGCCGAGCGGCTGTCCGGCGCCGGGTTCTCGGTCTCCTCGGTGGAGCGCAAGCCCTACCGCCGCTCGCCCTACGCGCCGTTCCGCACCACCACCCTCCAGCAGGAGGCGTCCCGCAAGCTCGGCCTGTCGGCCAAGCAGACCATGCAGGTCGCCCAGCGGCTGTACGAGAACGGCTACATCACCTACATGCGCACCGACAGCACCACGCTGTCGGACAGCGCGGTCAAGGCCGCCCGCTCCCAGGTGCGCAGCCTCTACGGCGGCGACTACCTGCCCGACAAGCCGCGCGTGTACGCCAAGAAGGTCAAGAACGCCCAGGAGGCGCACGAGGCGATCCGCCCGTCCGGCGACACCTTCCGCACGCCCGCCCAGACCGGCCTGTCCGGCCCCGAGTTCCGGCTCTACGAGCTGGTCTGGAAGCGCACCGTCGCCTCCCAGATGAAGGACGCGGTCGGCGAGTCCGTCACCGTGCGCATCGAGGGCACCTCCTCCGACGGCGAGGTCGCCGAGTTCAGCGCGACCGGCAAGGTCATCACCTTCCACGGGTTCCTCAAGGCCTACGTGGAGGGCTCCGACGACCCGGCCGCCGACCTGGACGACCGCGAGCGCCGCCTGCCCGCGATGTCGGAGGGCGACCCGCTCAAGGCCCAGAACCTGGAGGCCGAGGGGCACAGCACCCGGCCGCCCGCGCGCTACACCGAGGCCACCCTGGTCAAGGAGCTGGAGGAGCGCGAGATCGGCCGCCCCTCCACCTACGCCTCGATCATCGGCACCATCCTGGACCGCGGCTACGTGTTCAAGAAGGGCACGGCGCTGGTGCCGTCCTTCCTGGCCTTCGCCGTGGTGCAGCTGCTGGAGCGCCACTTCGGCAACCTGGTGGACTACGAGTTCACCGCGCGCCTGGAGGACGTGCTCGACGACATCGCCCGGGGGGAGGCCGAGAGCCTGCCCTGGCTGCGCCGCTTCTACTTCGGCGGCGAGGACACCGAGGGCCAGCGGGAGACCGGGCTCAAGGAGCTGGTCAACGACAACCTCTCCGACATCGACCCCAAGGAGATCAGCTCCCTGCCGCTGCCCGGCACCGACATCGTGCTGCGGGTGGGGCGCTACGGCCCCTACCTGGACCGGGACGGCGTGCGGGTGAACGTGCCCGAGGACCTGGCCCCGGACGAGTTGACCGTGGACAAGGCCGAGGAGCTGTTCGCCCAGCCCAGCGGCGACCGGGAGCTGGGCACCGACCCCGAGACCGGCCGCGTCATCGTGGCCAAGACCGGGCGGTTCGGCCCCTACGTCACCGAGGTGATCGAGGAGCCGCAGGAGGCCGAGGAGGGCAAGGCCAAGACCAGGGCCAAGGCCAAGGTCAAGCCGCGCACCAGCTCGCTGCTCAAGTCGATGAGCCTGGACACCGTCACCCTGGAGGACGCGCTGCGCCTGCTGTCGCTGCCGCGCGTGGTCGGCCAGATCGACGGCGAGGACGTCACCGCGCAGAACGGCCGGTTCGGCCCCTACATCAAGAAGGGCACCGACAGCCGCTCCCTGGAGACCGAGGAGCAGATGTTCACGGTCACACTGGAGCAGGCCGCGGCGCTGTTCGCCCAGCCCAAGCAGCGCGGGCGCCGCGCCGCCGCCCCGCCGCTGCGCGAGCTGGGGGAGGACCCGGCCTCGGGCGCCAAGATGGTGATCAAGGACGGCCGGTTCGGCCCCTACGTCACCGACGGGGAGGTCAACGCCTCCCTGCGCAAGGGCGACGAGGTGGAGTCGATCACCGACCAGCGGGCCGCCGAGCTGCTGGCCGAGCGCCGCGCCAAGGCGCCCGCCAAGAAGCCCGCGGCCAAGAAGCCCGCCGCGAAGAAGGCGCCCGCCAAGAAGACCTCCACGACGGCCAGGAAGACGGGCACGGCGGCCAAGAAGGCGTCCACCTCCACGACGGCCAGGAAGTCACCGGCCAAGGGGACCGGCGCCTCCGACCCCGCCCCGGAGGAGTAGGCGCGGGCGGCGGGGAGCGGCCGGGATTCGTCTCCCGGGCCCCGGCACGCGTAGGCTCACCCGGACACCTCCCGACGGGGGTGGCCGGGTGGGCGGTCTCCCGCGTGTTCACCCCGGGTGGGCGCAGCCTCACCCCTGTGCGGGAGCAGCCTTCCGTACTACGCTTGGCAGGACTCACGGGAACGCGGAAACGTGCGCGGTCCCCGGAGCCATCCAACGATTCTGAGGCGGGTCCGCGACCCGTCCTTCCCTCTCCCCCTCACCGATAATCTTGAGCGCTATGAGCAGATCTGCACCCCTGGGAGCGCCAGCCGAGGCGCGCAACGTTCTTGCGATCACACCCTTCCGAAGGCTGTGGATCTCTCTCTCCCTCTCCAGCCTGGGCGACTGGCTCAGCCTGCTGGCACTGGTGTCCCTGGCGACCGTCTTCACCGCCGACGGATCCCAGCTCGTCCAGTACCTGGCCGTCAGCGGCGTCGTGGCGATCAAGCTCGCCCCGTCGATCCTGCTCAGCCCCCTGGTCGGGTCGGTCGCCGACCGCCTCGACCGCAGGTGGACGATGGTGGTCGGCGACGTCCTGCGCGCCGTGCTGTACGTCTCCATCCCGGTCGTGGGCCTCCTCTTCCCCGGCTTCGCCCTGGAGTGGCTCCTCATCGCCACCCTCCTGGCCGAGGTCGTCGCCCTGTTCTGGACCCCGGCCAAGGACGCCACGGTCCCCAACCTGGTGCCCCGCAAGCTGCTGGGGCAGGCGAACCGGCTGAGCCTGCTCACCGCCTACGGCACCGCGCCCGTCGCGGCGCTGCTGTTCGCCGCGCTCGCCTCGGTCAGCAACGTGCTCGGCGCGTTCCTGCCCTCCATGGCCAGCCCCGAGGCCGACGTCGCCCTCTACCTCAACGGCCTCACCTTCGTCGTCGCGGCGGTCGTCGTCGCCGGGCTGCCGATCCCCAGGCACAAGCCCTCCAAGGACGCGGAGAGCGACACCCGCGACAGCGGCATCCTGCGCGCGCTGGGGACCGGTCGGCGCCACGCGGGCGGCACGCCCCGCGTGCGCGGCCTGGTTCCGGGCATGCTCTGCGTCGTGGCCGCCGGGGGCGTGGTCATCGGTGTCGGCCGCGTGCACGTCGAGGGCCTGGGCGCGGGCAACGCCGGTTTCGGCGTGGTCTTCGCCGCGGTCTTCGCGGGCATGGCCCTGGGCGTGCTCGCCGGGCCGCGCGTCCTCAAGCAGTTCAGCCGCAGCCGGCTGTTCGGTCTGAGCATCGCCCTCGCCGGGCTGGCCCTGCTGTTCGCCGGGGCCGTCGCCGACATGGTGCTCACCGCCGTGCTCACCGCGCTGCTCGGCGTGGGCGCGGGTATCGCCTGCGTGATCGGCCTGGCGGTGTTCGACCGCGAGGTGGAGGACGAGCACCGGGGTTCCGCCTTCGCCTTCCTGCACGGCGCCGCCCGCGTCACCCTGGTCGGCGCCGCCGTGCTCGCCCCGCTGGCCGCCGGGCTCATCGGCAGTTACCGGATCCCGGTCGGCCCCCTGAGCTACGACCTGCGCGGCAGCGGCCTCGTCCTCATGCTCTCCGGCCTGGCCGTCCTGGTCGTGGCGCTGGTCTGCTACCGGCGGATGAACCGCCGGGACGACCCCGAGGCCGGTCCCGGCCTGCTCCCGGAGCTGTTCGCGGCGCTGCGCGGCGTCGCGATCGCGCCGGAGGAGGACGAGGAGGCCAGGCTCGCGGGCGCGTTCATCGTCGTCGAGGGCGGCGAGGGCGCGGGCAAGTCCACCCAGGTGCGCGAGCTGACGGTGTGGCTGCGCGACCAGGGGTTCGAGGTGATCGGCACCCGCCAGCCGGGCGCGACCAAGCTCGGCATGCGCCTGCGCGGCCTGCTCCTGGACCGGGAGAACTCGCACATCACCCCGCGCGCCGAGGTGCTGCTCTACGCGGCCGACAAGGCCGACCACGTCCAGCAGGAGATCCTGCCCGCCCTGCGGCGCGGCGCGGTCGTCATCAGCGACCGCTACGTGGACTCCCTGCTGGCCTACCAGGGCTCGGGGCGCGACCTGTCCTCGGACGAGATCCGCCGGATCAGCGACTGGGCCACGCAGGGCCTGGTTCCGGACCTGACGGTGCTGCTCGACGTGCGGCCGGAGGACGGCCTGTCCCGCCTGGGCGGCCCGGCCGACCGCATCGAGGGCGAGCCTGCGGAGTTCCACGACCGGGTCCGCCGGGGCTTCCTGGAGCTGGCCAGGGCCGCGCCGGAGCGCTACCTGGTGCTCGACGCCCGCGAGCCGCAGGACAGGATCACCCGCGAGATCCAGCGCCGGGTGCGCTCCCTGCTGCCCGACCCGGTCCCGAGCAGCGCCGAGGCCGTCACCGGCATGATCCCGGTGATCAGGAACGACGAGGTCGGACAGGGCTGAGGCCGAGGCGGCCGGGCCGTCCGACACGCCGAGGGCTCCCTGCCCCGCTCGGGGGAGGGAGCCCTCGCCCGTGTCCGGGCGGGGCTCGCTCCGGAGCGGGCCGACCCGGGTCCGGCGCAGCGCCGGGGGGAGAGCGGCCTGTGGACAACGGTCCGGACGTCGGCGCCGACTCCTATCCTGAAGACCGAAGCACCAGCGGTGGGAGGGAAGCATGACGGTCTTCGACGACCTCATCGGCCAGCGGTCCACGGTGGGCCAGCTCCAGCGGGCCGTCGCCGGGGCCGCCGACCTCGTCTCCGGCGGACGGGGCACGGGGATGACCCACGCCTGGCTGTTCACCGGGCCGCCCGGTTCGGGCCGCTCGGAGGCCGCCCGGGCCTTCGCGGCCGCCCTCCAGTGCCGGGACGGCGGCTGCGGGCACTGCGCCTCCTGTCACCAGACCCTCGCCGGCACCCACCCCGACGTGCTGTACGTGCGGCCCAGCGGACTGAGCTTCGGTGTGGCCGCCACCCGCGACCTCGTGTTGCGCGCAGGCTCCAAACCCTCCGGCGGCCGGTTCCGGATCGTGCTGTTCGAGGACGCCGACCGCGCCACCGAGGCCGCCTCCAACGCCCTGCTCAAGGCGGTGGAGGAGCCCTCGCCGCGCACCGTGTGGCTGCTGTGCACCCCCACCCCCGACGACCTGCTCGTCACCATCCGTTCGCGCTGCCGCATGGTCACCCTGGCCACGCCCGGCAGCCGGGAGCTGGTGGACGCCCTCGTCCAGCGCGACGGGATCGACGCCGAGACCGCCCGCGCCGCGGCGGTCGCCGCCTCCGGGCGGATCGACCGGGCCCGGCAGCTGGCCACCGACCCCGAGGCGCGCAGACGCCGGGAGGAGGTGCTGTCCATCCCCGCCCGGCTCGACGGGCTCGGCGCGTGCGTCACCTCCGCCGCCCGGCTCTACGAGATCGCCGAGGAGGAGTCCAAGGCCCTCACCACGGCGCTCGACGAGAAGGAGAGGGAGGAGCTGCGGGCCGCGTTCGGCGAGGGCTCCACGGGCAAGGGCGTGGCCAAGGCGATGCGCGGCTCCGCGGGGGCGATGAAGGACCTGGAGGAGCGGCAGAAGCGCCGTGCCACCCGCATCAAGCGCGACTCCTACGACCGCGCCCTGCTCGACCTGGTCGCGTTCTACCGGGACGCGCTCACCCTCCAGCTGGGCGCGAGGGTGGAGCTGTCCACGGCCGAGCGCTCCGGCGACCTGGAACGCGTCGCCCGCTCCAGCACACCGGAGTCCACGCTGCGCAGGATCGACGCCATCATGGAGTGCCGTGAGCGCATCGCCGCGAACGTGCACCCCCAGATCGCCATGGAGGCCATGACCTCCGCCCTCCTGGCCGGATAGGCGGCCGCCCCGCGGGCGCGGCCTCCCCCCTGCGGGCGGGACCGCCCTTCCCGGGCACCGTTCCGGCGGTCCCGTGGCAGGCGCGGCCCTCCGCGCGAACCCGTCGCGGGGCGGTGCGGCGGCGTCCGCACCCGGACGGCGGCCCCCGCGCCGGAGCGGGGAGGGGTACGCGACACCGCCCCGGCGGGGGAGAGGAACGCGAGTTGGACCGGTGCGGGCCGCGCCGGTCGTGGAGAATGGGGCGGCGCCGACGACACGTCGGTCGCGGTCGGACGTGACGAGAGGGCGGGACACCGTTGGCGACGAGGGTTCGGGGACCGTGGGCGGCCGTGCTCGCCGGGTCCGTGCTGCTGGCGACGGCGTGCACGGCGCAGGGCGACCAGCCGAGGGAGGGAGGCGTCGCGCCCGGGCTCTCCGGGGACCTGGCGGCCTTCGCCGACCAGGAACTGGCCTGGGGCGAGTGCGAGAGCGGAGCGCCCGGCACCGAGTGCGCCACCTACGAGGTGCCCCTCGACTACGGGGACCCGGACGGCGAGCGCATCGAGATCGCGGTCAAGCGCTTCCCCTCCGAGGGAGGCGACGTCCTGGGCTCCCTGCTCGTCAACCCCGGCGGGCCCGGCGGCTCCGGGTACGACTTCGTGGACCACGCCCCCTACACGGTCAGCGACGCGGTGCGCGAGAGGTTCGACGTGGTCGGGTTCGACCCGCGCGGTGTCGGCCGCAGCTCACCGCTGACCTGCCTGGACGCCGAGGGCATCGACGAGTTCCTCGGCGGGGTGGACAGCGTCGAGGGCGACGGCGACATGTCCGAGGTCTCCGCGGCCGAGCTGGCCGAGCTGGAGGAGGACAGCCGCGGCTTCGTCGAGGCCTGCCAGGCCAACCACCCCGAGCTGATGCGGCACGTGGGCACCGCGGACGTGGCCCGCGACATGGATCTGCTGCGCGCCCTGCTCGGCGACGAGAAGCTCACCTACCTGGGCGCCTCCTACGGCACCAGCATCGGCGCCCACTACGCCGAGCAGTTCCCCGACCGCGTCCGCGCGCTGGTGCTCGACGGCGCAGTGGACCCCAGCCAGGGGCAGCTCGACCTCAGCGTGCAGCAGGCGACCGGGTTCGAGACCGCCCTGCGGGCCTTCGTGGAGGACTGCCTGAGCCGGTCGGACTGCCCGCTCGGCGTCCCCGGCGACAGCGTGGACGACGGCATCGGGGCGCTGACCGCCTTCCTGGCCGACACCGCCGAGAACCCCCTGTCCAACAGCATGGACGACCGCGAGGTCAACCGCGCCCGCGCCGAACTGGGCGTGCTCGCCGCGCTCTACACCGAGGACTGGTGGCCGCGCGTGCGCGAGGCCCTCACCGCCGGTACGGAGGACGACGGCACCCTTCTGCTCCAGCTCGCCGACGACCTCTACAGCCGGAGCGACACGGACGCCTACGTCAACTCCACGGCCGCGCTCATCGCGGTGAACTGCTCCGACTCGCCCAGCCCGCGCGACGTGGAGGCCTACACCGAGGCCGCGGCCCGGGCCGGTGAGGAGTCACCGATCTTCGGCCCCAGCCTGGCGTGGGGCGCCCTGCCCTGCGCGTACTGGCCGGAGGAGGCGGTCGACCCGCCCGTGGAGCTGGACGGGGACGGAGCCGCGCCCGTCATGGTGCTGGGCACCACCCGGGACTCGGCCACCCCGTACGCGTGGTCCGAGGCGCTCGCGGAGCAGCTCGACTCGGGTTTCCTGGTGACCCGCGACGGCGACGGACACACCGGTTACCGGATGGGCGACCAGTGCGTCGACGCGATGGTGGACGCCTACCTGGTCGACCTCACCGTGCCCGAGGACGGCATGGCCTGCGCCTGAGGCCGGCGGCCGGGTGAGCAGGCCGCCGTGTCCCCGGCACTCCGCCGAGGGGCTAGAATGGTGACCGCATCGCCGCGTGGAACACGCGGCGGCGCGCCGCCTTAGCTCAGTCGGCAGAGCGATTCACTCGTAATGAATAGGTCGTCGGTTCGATTCCGACAGGCGGCTCCAGCCGAAACGCCACCCCGGTCCGGGGTGGCGTTTCGCGTTGGTGACCAATTGGGTGACCAATGCCTACTCGGCGAAGAGGTCCCCCATGATGCGTGCCCCCTCGGTGATCACCGGCCGCAGCTCCTCGCGGTGGACGAGCTCGGTCACGGCCGTGCCGCTGTGCCCGACCAACCGCGCGATGTCCAAGTGGACGCCGTTGGCGGACATGGGCGGCACGAAGCCGTGTCACAGCTCCCGGGGCGTCCACGACCCTTCGACCCCGACGGCCCGCGGGGGCCCGAGGCGCCTCGCGGACCGTACCGCCGTCCGGCCCGGGCCCCGCGCCGCCCTCAGGCGCGCTGCCGGTTCTGGAACCAGCCCCACACGGCGGTGGCCACGAACAGGACGGCGCCGATGACGGCGAGCCAGA
Source organism: Nocardiopsis sp. TNDT3 (assembly GCF_003427465.1). NCBI lineage: Bacteria > Bacillati > Actinomycetota > Actinomycetes > Streptosporangiales > Nocardiopsidaceae > Nocardiopsis > Nocardiopsis sp. TNDT3. The sequence continues at coordinate 10,194 of NZ_QPFC01000490.1, forward strand.
GCAGGCCCTTGATGACCATGCCCAGGATGGCGAGGATGAGCCATATCGCCAGCAGCACCAGGATGAAGTAGACCATGTCGTCCCCCAAGATCGCGTCTCTTCGGGGCCTACCCGCTTCCGCGCCCGACCGCACACGCCGGGAGCGCACGGGCCCCGCGCGGCGCACCGGCACCGCCGTGGACCGGCCCGTCAGGGCCAGGTGCCGTCCACCACGGTTCCGTGGCCGGGTTTGCTGCGGTCCATCCACTCCTGGCGGTTGCGGGCGAAGGCCAGGGACCAGTCGACCTGGCGCTGGTGCAGCTCGGCCAGGCTGACGGCGGCGAGTTCGGGGTGCCTGGCGCCGATCTCCTCGGCCAGGGCCAGCGCAGCCGAGGCGTCGGCGGCCGCGGTGTGGGCGTCGGTCAGCTCCACGCCGTAGTACTCGCACATGGCGCCCAGGTTGCGCTTGCCCCTGCGGTAGGGTTCCACGCCCCGGTCGATCACCAGCGGGTCCACCACGGGCGCCAGCGGGCCGCTCAGGCGTTCCGCGAGGGGGGTCAGCCCGTGCCGCCGCATCTCCCCGGAGAGCACCCGGAGGTCGTAGGGGGCGTTGAAGACCACCAGCCCCTGCCCCGAGGAGAGCTGGTCGGCCAGTGCCTGGCCGATCTCCTCCAGGCACTCCCCGGCGGGGCGGCCCTCGGCCCGTGCCCGCTCGGTGCTGATGCCGTGGACGGCGACGGCGTCCGCGGGGATCTCGCGGGGGCCCGGGTCCACCAGCCAGGTGCGGGCCTTGCCCTCGCGGTCCACCAGCGCGGCCGAGACGAGGAAGGCGGTGTCGGGGTCGCGGGAGGAGGTCTCGGTGTCGAACCCCAGCAGGGGAGTGGTGTGCCAGCCGGGGTGGCCGCCCCGGACGGGAGGGGTGGGGCGCGGCTCGTGCTCCGCGCAGTAGGTGCGCCACCGGCCGCCCTCCTTGACGACGACACCCTCGCCGGCGCCGACGGAGGACTGGCAGTCGGTGCATGTCCCGGGATAGCGGTTGCGCATGGGATCCTCTCGGCCGGACGGTCGACACCGCCGTGAACAGCGGCGATTCGTGGACATCGTAGAACGGCGGGGGGACAGTCCGCCGGGAGAGCGTGCCGCGCGCACCGCGGCGGGAGACGCCTGGGGCCCTTGATGTGCAAGTGCCGACTTCTGGGGAAGGAAGAGGGACATGAGTCTGGAAGAGGCATCACGTCAACTCGAAGCAGCCATTCACGACGCCCGCGTCTCCTTCGACTGCATCCTCCTGGAGGAGCTGGACCGGGCGCACACGAACGCCATCACCGCGCGTGCCGCCGTGGACGCCGCGGAGCAGGCCATCCGGGTGGAGATGGAGAGACGCGAGTCCGCCGAGGGCGGGACGCCCGGATCCTCCGGGACCGTGGACTGACCCCTGGCCGCATCGAACAGGTTTTCGAACAGCGGGTATGATCGGAGGCATGCCCGATCAGTCGCTGACGCCGGACTGGCCCGCGAGCGTCCACCCGCCCGGGGCGGACTCCTTCGAACAGACGGCCCTGGTGTGGCTGTTCGACCACGTGCCCGCCGACTACCGGCTGCACGGCGTCCTGAGGCGCCATCCGGTCGCCCTGTCCCGGCTGGCCCACCAGTACGTCTCCTCGGCGCTGGAGGCCGCCCGGGAGGGCTACCGGACCGCCCGGGTCGACCTGCGCGACCACATGCCGCCCCACGCCCTCGACCAGGTCATGAACGCCTACCTCGCGGAGGGACAGCGCATGGCCGCCGTCCTCAGGTCGGTCGAGGCGGTCGACGCCGCCCTGCGCGCGGCCGCGACCGAACGGGGCGGCGATGAGTGAGTTCGCGTGTCCGTGCGCCCGTTCAGGCGGTCACCCGGACCACCACGGCCACCTCGTCGCCGGTGTTGACGAGGTGGTGGCGGCCACCGCTGCCCTCGGCGGAGCCCACCACCCGGGCCCGGCCGGCGGACAGCTCCGACGCCGAGCGCATCTGCCCGTCCGAGGCGGAGGCGATCAGGTGCGCGCGCCCGCTGACCAGGTACAGCACCTCCATGCCGTGCTGTCGGGACGGGTGCGGGGCGGGTCCGGACACGAAACTGTTGGGTTCGAGGGCCACCGCGGTCACGCGGAGCCTGCCGCCCGCCTGGCGCCGGGCCGCGCGGGGGACGAGCTGCCAGCGCCCCCGCCGGGACGGCCGCAGCGTGGGCCCGCCCAGGGAGGCGGCGGCGCCCCGGGCGGCGGTCACCAGGCGGCCGAGGGTCGGCATGCGGCGCTCGCCCAGGTGGGCGTAGCCGGAGCGGCGTCCGGCGTCCACCACGTCGCCGATCCCCTCCAGGGAGACGGGCGCGCTCCTCGGGGACGGCGCGGACGACGGGGCCGGTGCGGCGGCGGCCGGTGCGGTGGCGTTGTGGGGAGCGGGGAGTACGGCAGTGCCGGAGAGAGTGCGCTGGGGCATCGTGAGAGGATCCTTCACGTGTGCGCGCCCCGGGAACGGGAGCGCGCGGATGTCGTCTGGAAGCCCCGGTGCGCCGGGGCGGCAGGGGGAGCGGCCCCGCGGATTCACGCGGAGACGGAGATCACCCTGCGGGGAGGTGCCCAGCGCCCGGCGTCCACGATGGACTTGGGGGCGCGGAGGGGCACGCGGTCGGTCGGCGGCGTACGAGGACGCCTCGGCTGCGACTCAGCGACGACAACACGGACACGCCGCACGGGCCAGGCGGCAGGAGGCCCCGGGGGCCGTACGAGCCATGGCGTCGGTGCGCGTGCGCGGATACATGGGTGTAAGGAGACCAGCAAAGGCCGGGAGGAGTCAAGCGACGGTGCGGTGGCCCCGCGTGTCGCCCCCCTCACCCCGGCGTTCGCGGGGCGTGTTGCGGGCGGCGCTCCGTGGTGGTGACATGTGGAACCCGAGTACGGTGTGCGGCCACCGCCGGAAAGGGCTCCATCCCCCAGCCGTAGTGACAGGAGCGGCCGTTATGGCATCCGTCCCCGGAAGGCGCAGTTGAGCACCGAGGCGCCGGGACTGTGGGCGCGCGTCCTGGTGCGCGCGCTCGTCGTCGCGGCGGCCTGGGTGATGGCGCTCGGCTTCCTCGGACCGGGGGAGGCCCTGCTCGTCGCCGTCCTGACCGCGCTCACCTTCGTGCTGCTGTGGCTGCGCTCCCGAGCCGGTGGGCCCGCCCCGCCGCCACCGGATTCGACAAAGCGGTGAGCACCGTGCCGCGCGCGGCGTAGATTCTTGGTCTATGACGGACCGGGATCTTCTCCACGCCCTGCGCTCCGGCCGTACTCCGCCGGAGGACGCCTACGCCAGGCTTCTCGACGCGTACGGAGCGGAGCTGTACCGGCGCTGCATCCTGGTCCTGCGCGACCGCGACGCCGCGCACGTGGTGCTCAGGGACACGCTGATCGTCGCCCGCGCGCACATCGGGCGCCTCGCCGACGCCGATCGGCTGGGGGAGTGGCTGCACGCGCTCGCCGAGGCCGAGTGCGCCCGCCACCGGGCCAACGGCCCGCAGGCCGGCGCCCCGGCCGAGCTGGGGCTGCCGGAGAACACCGCGCTGGTCCCGACGCGCGTGCTCAACGGCATGGTCGGTCCCGAACTCGACGGCTACCGCACGCACGTGGCCGTGCGCGCCGACCGCTTCGACCGCGAGGGCTTCCCCAAACCGCCGAGCGGTCCGCTCCTGACCCGCGGCCTGGCCTCCCTGCTGCCCGTCGCCCTGGCGCTGCTGTGCGCCCTGCTGCTGATCGTGCTGGCGGGGTACGTGCTCACCAAGGACTCCGCGCACGAGCCCCTGCCCGGCCCCGGGGCGGTCGCCTCGCACGGTCAGCGCTGAGGCCGCCCGGACACGGCGCGGCCCGGCGGGGAGTCCTCCGCCGGGCCGTCGCTGCGACGCCGTGACACGTGTGTTCGGGAGCCGACTAGCTCTCCTTGACCTCGGAGATGTGCGAGGCGTCGCCGTGCACGCCGGCCTCCTCGGCGCGCTTGACCGAGGCCACGATCTCCTGCTCGGCCTCGTGGCGGCCGACCCAGGTGGCGCCCTCCACGGACTTGCCGGGCTCCAGGTCCTTGTAGACCGTGAAGAAGTGCTCGATCTCCAGACGCTCGAACTCGTTCACGTGGTGAATGTCACGCAGGTGCTCCTGGCGCGGGTCCGTCGCGGGGACGCAGAGCAGCTTGTCGTCGCCCCCCGCCTCGTCGCGCATGCGGAACATGCCGATGGCGCGGGCCCGGATCAGGCAGCCCGGGAACGTCGGGGCCTTGAGCAGGACGAGGGCGTCCAGGGGGTCGCCGTCCTCGCCGAGGGTCCCCTCGACGAACCCGTAGTCGGCGGGGTAGGTCGTGGAGGTGAACAGCATGCGGTCGAGACGGATACGACCGGTCTCGTGGTCCACCTCGTACTTGTTGCGCTCCCCCTTGGGGATCTCGATCGTAACGTCGAATTCCATGCTGATCTCGGCTCCCAATGCGACTAATGTCGCCGTATAACTACAACGTCAGGCCGCTACACCGAAGGAAGGGCAGGTGCCCCCGAGTGCGACGGGTACGAGGCGAGGCGCTCCTCGCGCTGGCCCTGCTCAACATATTCGTGCTGATTGCCGGGTTTGTCGCCCTCGACGTGATCGGGGCGCGGCCCCTTCCCGCGGCGCCCAACCCGGTCACGGACGCCGAGGGCGTGGCGGCGGCGCAACCCGCGGCCTCGACTCCGGCGGACCCGGAACGGATCGCGGACATCCTCGATGATCCCATGTCGGATTCCGGGATCGAGGAGGGCCTCTCCGGTTTCGTCGTGGACGCCGCCACCGGTGAGACGCTCTTCGAGCTGGACCCGGACGCCCCCGTGACCCCGGCCTCGACCACGAAGATCGCCACGGCCGTCGCCGTACTGGACGCCGTCGGACCCGACCACGTGCTGAGCACCGAGGCCTACCTGGTTCCCGGACAGGACCGCGTGGTGCTGCGCGGAGAGGGCGACGTCACCCTGACCACGACCGCCGACTCCGCAGCTTACCCGCAGGTAGCGACCCTGAAGGAGCTGGCCGAGCGCACGGCGCGGGCCCTTGGCGCGGAGGGCGTCGACACGGTCTCCCTCGGCTACGACGACTCGCTGTTCACCGGTCCGGACAGCGGCCCCGGCTGGAAGCCCAACTACGTCACCGAGGGCAGCACCGCCACGGTGCACGCGCTGATGATCGACTCCGGGAGGTTCTCCCCCGAGGCCAGCGGCTACGGGTCGCGCGTGCCGGACCCGCCCCTGTTCGCCGCCGAGGCCTTCGCCGAACAACTGGAGGAGGCGGGGATCACGGTCGAGGGCTCGCCCACCGAGGAGCGGGCCTCCGGAGAGCCCGTCGCCAGCGTCGACTCGCCCCCGATGTCGGCGCTGGTCGAGCACATGATGCTGGCCAGCGACAACAACATGGCCGAGGCGCTGGGGCGGGTCACCGCGATCGCCCTGGGCGGGGAGCCCTCCTTCGACGGCGCCGCGGCGGCCACCCACCAGGTGATGGAGGGCCTGGGCGTGCAGGGCGTGCGGCTGTCGGACAACAGCGGCCTGAGCACCGAGAACAGGATCACACCGCGGGCCCTGGTGGAGCTGCTGCGGTTGGCCGCGAGCGACGACCGCCCCGACCTCAACGCCGCCATCACCGGGCTGCCCACGGCCAACTCCACGGGCACCCTGGCCAGCGGGGGCCGCTACTCGGCCTACTCCGCGGCGCACGAGGGCGCGGGGCTGGTGCGCGGCAAGACCGGCACCCTGAACGGGGTGAGCACCCTGGCCGGGACCGTCCACGACCAGGAGGGCAACCTGTTCCTGTTCGCCTTCATGGCCAACCACCCCCAGGCAGTGGGCTCCCGCCTGGACCCCCTGGCCTCCGCGCTCAGCCAGTGCGGCTGCTCCTGACCGGTCACCACGCGCACGCCCCCGGCCGCGCGACCCGGCGGCGCGGAACCCGTCGGTGACACCGGAGGAATCGGGGAAATCGGTCGTCCTCAGGGTCATCCCGGGCGGTACCCGGAATTCCCACCCTGATCCCCGTGCCGTCCCGCGCCTCGTGGGTAGGCTGGCGGTGTGACTGTGATCGACTGGGACGTAGCCGTGAACACCGGTGTCCGCCTCGTGCGCCCGGGCCCGCAGGTGGACCTGTCCGACGCGCGGCAGGCCGTCGCGCAGTTGCGGGAACTCTCCACCGTGGCGGCCGGGCACGTGCGCGAATTCACCGGAATGAACCCCCTCGAACCAGCGGGCCCCGCGGTCATCGTGGACCGCCCCGGCTGGATCCGAGCCAACGTCGACGGGTTCCGAGTGGTCATCGAACCCGTACTCGAACAGATGGGCGCCGACCGGCTCAACAACAGCCCGGCCGGGAGCCTGACCAGCGCGGTCGGCTCCCGGATCACCGGGGTGCAGCTCGGAGCGGTGCTCTCCTACCTGGCGGGGAAGGTCCTCGGCCAGTACGAACTCTTCCTGCCGCCGGACCCCGACGGCACCCTGCCGACCGGCCGTCTGACGCTGGTGGCGCCCAACATCGTCAACGCCGAACGCGAGATGGACGTCGACCCCCGGGACTTCCGCCTGTGGGTGTGCCTGCACGAGGAGACCCACCGCATGCAGTTCACGGCCACGCCGTGGCTGCGCGGCCACGTCCAGGGGCTCATGCAGGAGCTGCTCCTGTCGTCGGAGATGGACGCGGGCGACCTCATCGGCAGGCTGCGCGCCGCGGGCGAGGCCGTCGCCGACGCCGTCCGGGGCGGGGGCGAGAGCAACCTCATCACCGCCATCCAGAGCCCCGAGCAGAGCGAGATCATGGACCGGGTCACCGCGGTCATGAGCCTCGCCGAGGGCCACGGCGACTTCGTCATGGACGCCGTCGGCCCCGAGGTGGTGCCCAGCGTCGCCACCATCCGCGCCCGCTTCCAGAAGCGCCGCGAGTCCGCCAACCCGATCGACCGGATCATGCGCCAGCTGCTGGGCATGGACATGAAGATGCGCCAGTACGAGGAGGGCGCCGCCTTCGTCCGCGCCGTGGTGGCCGAGGTCGGCATGACCGAGTTCAACCGGGTGTGGACCTCGCCCGAGACCCTGCCCACCCTGGCGGAGATCCGCAACCCCACCGCCTGGGTCGACCGGGTCGTGCGCCCGGCCGCCGTCAACGAGTGAGCGGTCCGCACCC
>NZ_QPFC01000491.1:0-1093 GCF_003427465.1 Nocardiopsis sp. TNDT3
GGGGATGACCCGGCACTTCACGGTGTCGGGGGCCCGGATCGACGTGCTGCGCGACTGCACGTTCCGGGTGGGGCGGGGCGAGGTGGTGGCGATCGTCGGCCAGTCCGGCTCGGGCAAGTCCACCCTGCTCAACGTGCTGGGCCTGCTCGACCGGCCCAGCGGCGGCACGTACACGTTCGACGGCGTGGACACCACCCGCCTGGGCGAGGGCCCGAGGTCGCGCCTGCGCGGCGAGGGGATCGGCTTCGTGTTCCAGCAGTTCCACCTGCTGGAGCGGCGGACCGCCCTGGCCAACGTCGGCGTGCCGATGGTGCTCGGCGGCGTGCCGCTGCTGCGCCGCCGGGCGCGGGCCCGCGAACTGCTGGAGGCCGTGGGGCTGGGGCACCGGCTGCACTCGCAGCCGCACCAGCTCTCCGGCGGTGAGCAGCAGCGTGTGGCCCTGGCGCGGGCGCTGAGCCGGGAGCCCGCCCTGATCCTCGCCGACGAGCCCACGGGCGCACTGGACGCCGCCAGCAGCACCATGATCATGGACCAGTTGCTGGAGCAGGCCCGGATCCGCGACGCGGCGGTGGTCGTGGTGACCCACGACCCCAAGGTGGCCGAGCGGGCCGACCGGGTGGTCGAACTCGTGGAGGGCCGTACCCGCTGAGCGCGCGCCGCCCGGGAGACCGGGCGGCGCACCGCCGCTCGGGCACACGAAAAACGCCGGGCGCGAAATGCGCCCGGCGTTTTGCTGGTAGCGGGGACAGGATTTGAACCTGCGACCTCTGGGTTATGAGCCCAGCGAGCTACCGAACTGCTCCACCCCGCGTCGTGATCTCTATTTTAGGGGGTTTGGCCCCTGGTGGCAAATCGGTTTTCCCTGCGTTTCCGCGTGGAAAACCGGTGGAGATCCCACCCTTCGGCAGTCGGTTTCCCGACCGCCTTCGGCAATCCTACCAGCGCTTGCGCCCTGGTCCGACCGCCCGGGCTCCCCTGGAGGAACCCGCCTTCCGTTCCCCTCCGCAAAAGGGGGGATCCGGAAAACCGACGGACCCGGGATTTCTCCCGGGTCCGGGTCTGGTAGCGGGGACAGGATTTGAACCTGCGACCT
>NZ_QPFC01000046.1:0-8019 GCF_003427465.1 Nocardiopsis sp. TNDT3
GAAGAACAGCATCGGCGGCCGGGGCGGAGACGGCCGGGGCGCCCGCGGCGCGGGGGCCGGGCCTGGTGCGCGACACCGTGACCGTCTTCGCCCGCCAGATGCGGCCGTTCCTGCACCGGCCGCCGATGCTGTTCTTCGGCATGCTGCAACCGGTGCTGTACCTGGTGCTGTTCGCGCCCCTGCTGACGGGGCTGGCCGGCGCCGAGGGGCAGGACCCGTGGCAGTGGTTCGTCCCCGGCCTGCTGGTGATGCTCGGCCTGTTCACGGCCGGGTTCGCCGGGTTCGGGCTGCTGCCGGAGATGTCCTCCGGAGCGCACGAGCGGCTGCTGGCCACCCCGGTGAGCCGGGTGTCGCTGCTGCTGGGGCGGGTCCTGCGCGACGTGGTGATGATGCTGGCGCAGATGGTGCTCATCCTCGTGCTGGTGGTGCCGCTCGGGTTCGAGGCGTCGCTGGCGGGAGCCGTCGTGGGGCTGCTCCTGCTCGCCGTCCTGGGCGCCGGGCTGGCCACGCTGTCCTACCTGGCGGCCCTGGCGGTCAAGCAGACCTACGTGTTCGCGCCCATCGTGCAGACGCTGATCATGCCGCTGATGCTGCTGTCCGGCGTGCTGCTGCCGATGGAGCTGGCGCCGCCGTGGCTTTACGCGCTCTCGCGGGCCAACCCGGTGGCCTACGTGGTGGACGCCGAGCGCGCCCTGTTCGCCGGGCAGTGGGACGCCTCGGTCGCCCTCGGCTGGGCCGTGGCGGTGGTGCTGGCGGTCGCCGCGCTGGCCGGGGGGTCGCGGGCGATGCGCCGCCTCAGCTCCTGACCGGGGCGCCGCTGTCGGGGTCGGGCCGGGGTCCGTCCGGAGCCGGGGGCGAAGCCCGGCCGGGGGCGGTGGAGCAGGGTCGGAGCGGGAGCGGAGCCGCGCGCCGGGAGAGGTGGGAACCGGTGCGCGGCTCCGTCCGCTCAGCGCGGAAAACCCGCATGTCATACGGTGTTTATGCAGGTAGATGCGGAAATGCCGGGATGGGAAATCGTGACCACATCGTTTGCACTCGCCGGGGTCGAGTGCTAAAAAGGGAACTGGTTAGCACTCGCCTTCACTGAGTGCTAACCGGATCGAGGCTGCGAGATCGCGGCTCCCGGCAGCAGGGTTGCCGGGAGGTTCCGCGGTCGTCCGTCGCGGGCGCATGCCTCGTCCCATCGCGTATCAGCCCGGTCACGGGAGGACAAGAACTCAATGGCAGCCAAACTGATCGCGTTCGACGAGGAGGCCCGTCGCGGCCTTGAGCGCGGCATGAACCAGCTCGCTGACGCCGTCAAGGTCACGCTCGGCCCCAAGGGCCGCAACGTCGTCCTGGAGAAGAAGTGGGGCGCCCCCACGATCACCAACGACGGTGTCTCCATCGCCAAGGAGATCGAGCTCGAGGACCCGTGGGAGAAGATCGGGGCCGAGCTGGTCAAGGAGGTCGCCAAGAAGACCGACGACGTCGCGGGTGACGGCACCACCACCGCCACCGTGCTCGCCCAGGCGCTCGTTCGCGAGGGCCTGCGCAACGTCGCCGCCGGCGCCAACCCGATCAGCCTCAAGCGCGGCATCGAGTCCGCCGTCGCGCGCATCAACGAGGAGCTCGGCAACCTCTCCAAGGACATCGAGACCAAGGAGCAGATCGCCTCCACCGCCTCGATCTCCGCCGGCGACCCCCAGATCGGCGAGACCATCGCCGAGGCCATGGACAAGGTCGGCAAGGAAGGCGTCATCACGGTCGAGGAGGGCCAGACCTTCGGGCTGGAGCTCGAGCTCGCCGAGGGCATGCGCTTCGACAAGGGCTACATCTCGCCCTACTTCGCCACCGACCTGGAGCGCATGGAGACGGTCCTCGAGGACCCCTACATCCTCATCGTCAACTCCAAGATCTCGAACAACAACGAGTTCCTGCCGGTTGTCGAGAAGGTCCTCCAGGCCGGCCGCCCGCTGGTCGTCATCGCCGAGGACCTGGAGGGCGGCGCCCTCCAGACGCTGGTCGTCAACAAGATCCGCGGCACCTTCAAGTCCGTCGCCGTCAAGGCCCCGGGCTTCGGCGACCGCCGCAAGGCCCAGCTCGGCGACATCGCCGTGCTGACCGGCGGCCAGGTCATCACCGAGGAGGTCGGCCTCAAGCTGGAGAGCACCGAGCTCGACATGCTCGGCCGCGCCCGCAAGGTCGTCGTCACCAAGGACGAGACCACCATCGTGGACGGCGCCGGTGACGCCACCGCGATCGCCGGTCGCGTGAACGAGATCCGCAACGAGATCGAGCGCACCGACTCCGACTACGACCGCGAGAAGCTCCAGGAGCGTCTCGCCCGCCTGGCCGGCGGCGTGGCCGTCATCAAGGCCGGTGCCGCCACCGAGGTGGAGCTCAAGGAGCGCAAGCACCGCATCGAGGACGCCGTCCGCAACGCCAAGGCCGCGGTCGAGGAGGGCATCCTGCCCGGCGGTGGTGTCGCTCTGCTCCAGGCCAGCGTCCCGGCCTTCGAGAAGCTGGAGCTGGAGGGCGACGAGGCCATCGGCGCCGACATCGTGCGCCGCGCCATCGCCGAGCCGCTCAAGCAGATCGCGATCAACGCCGGCCTCGAGGGCGGCGTCGTGGCGGAGAAGGTCAAGAACCTGGAGCCCGGGTTCGGCCTGAACGCCGCCACCGGCGAGTACACCGACCTGTTCAAGGACGGCGTCATCGACCCGACCAAGGTCACCCGCTCGGCTCTGCAGAACGCGGCTTCCATCGCCGGTCTGTTCCTGACCACCGAGGCCGTCATCGCCGAGAAGCCGGAGAAGGCCGCCGCTCCCGCCGGCGACCCGACCGGTGGCATGGGCGGCATGGACTTCTAGTAGGTCCGTGAGACCTCGGGCCCCCGGGCCCGCAGGTGTCTGAGGTCCGGATACGCGACCTCGCCCGCGACGACCGGGCGGCCCCTTCGGGGGTCGCCCGGTTTCGCCTTTTCCGGGGTGAGGCACGGCGCTCTTCCTCGTGCTAAGCCGGGTTGTTCCGCGAAGCGTCGGACGGACGCGGGCGCGGAGTCCTACGCTTCCGGTATGAAGGCACGAGTTGGAGGAGCCCGGCCACGACGGAAGCCGCCCCGGCGGTGGGGCTGTCGCGGTGGAACTACCTGCTGGGCATCTGGCGAGAGCTGGACGTGCCCGACGGTTGGCGGGCGGAGATCCTCGATGAGGACAGCATTCGGCTCGTGGCGCCCCCGTCCATGCCCCACAACGTCATCGCGTCCCGGGTGAGCCGGTCGTTGTTCGCCACCATCCCCGATGACCGGGGTGTCTACCAGGTCCTCGGAATTCAGTTGCCAGCGGTCGAGCAGTTGTACATGCCTGATCTGGTCGTCATGTCCGAGCACGTTCTCCCCGACCCCTCCTGGACCCCCTGCCCGGCGGACGAGGCGGAACTGGTGGTCGAGATCGTCTCCCGGAGCAGCAGGGACACCGACCGCAGGAAGAAGCTGTGGGGTTACGCGCACGCGCCGGTCCCGCTCTACCTGCTGATCGACGCCTGGGACGAGGCGGGGCCGTCGGTCACCCTCTACGAGCAGCCCGGCAACGGCCGCTACATCCACGCCACGACCGTGGACTTCGGCGCGAAGATTCGGCTGCCGGAGCCCTTCGACGTCGATTTGGACACGTCCAGGTTCCCCGGCCCCGACCAGTGGCCTTCCTGACCCGGGCGCGGACGCAGCGGCGGCCCGGGGGCGTACGCCCGCCGGGTTCCGGCTCCGGCCAGCGGTACTCCCGAGGGCGCGGACCGCGTCCTCAGCCGCGCAGAAGGCCTCCAGGCCCAGCGCCAGCGGCACCCCCGAGCACGCGGGCGGCAGCGGCCCGAGGCCCCTCAGTCCTCGCCGTGCCAGGCCCGCCACAGGTCGGCGTAGGAGCCGCCGCGGGCCAGCAACTCGTCGTGGCTGCCCAGCTCGCTGATCCGGCCGTCCTCCACCACCGCGATCCGGTCGGCGTCGTGCGCGGTGTGCAGCCGGTGCGCGATGGCCACCACCGTGCGCCCCGACAGCACCCCCGCCAGCGAGCGTTCCAGGTGGCGGGCCGAACGCGGGTCCATCAGGGACGTGGCCTCGTCCAGCACCAGCACGTCGGGGTCGGCCAGCACCACGCGGGCCAGGGCCAGCTGCTGCACGTGCGCCGGGTCCAGCGGGGCGTGGCCCGACCCCACCCGCGTGCCCAGCCCCTCCGGCAGCGCGCGCACCCAGGGCTCGGCGTCCACGGCGGCCAGCGCCTCCCACAGGCGCTCCTCGTCCACCTCGGCCGCGCCCTCGGGCCGGTCCAGCGCCAACGCCAGGTTCTCGGCGATCGTGCCCCGGAACATGTGGCTCTCCTGGCTCAGCAGGATCGCCCGCGCGCGCCGTTCCTCGGGAGGCAGGCCCGACACCGGCGCACCGCTCACGCGGACGGCGCCCGAGGTGGGCGGGTGCACGCCCGCGATCAGCTTGCCCAGGGTCGACTTGCCCGCGCCGCTCGGACCCACCACGGCCAGGCGTTCACCGGGCGCCAGCACCAGGTCGACGCCGTGCAGGACCTCCGCGTCGGTGTAGGCGAAGCGCACGTCCTCCACCCGCACCTCGCCGGGCCGGGCGGTCCCGGCCGCGTCCGCCGCGGAGCGCGCCCTCCCCTCCGGTTCCCCGGCCAGCTCCACGCCCAGCAGCCTGCGCATGCTCGTGAAGCCCATCATCAGGCTGTCCACCTGGTCCAGCAACTGGTCCAGGGGCCGCGCCATCTGCCTGCTGAGGAAGACCGCGGTGGCGATCCCGCCCAGGCTCAGCGCTCCGTCGGCGTACAGCAGGCCAGCCACCAGGAAGGTCAGCGCGATCGGGAACATGTACCCGAACTCCAGCGGCGGGTACCAGACGCAGCGCAGCCACAGCGTGTACCGCTCCGCCGCGTAGGCCCGCCCCACCCTTTGTTCGTTGAGCGCGATCCGCCGGGCCTGGCGTCCCAGCGACTCGATGGTGTGCGCGCCCTCCACGGTGTCGGTCACGCTCTGGGTCAGCTCCGAGTAGGTGCCCAGCTCGCGCACGTACCCGTCCGGGGCCCTGCGCGCGTACCAGCGCGTGGACAGCCACAGCACGGGCGCCGACGGCAGCCACGCCAGCAGCAGGAGAGGGTGCAGGACGATGAGCGCCGTGGTGACGACCACCAGGGTCACCGTGCTCACCGCCATCACCGGCACCGAAACGCGCACGGTGTGGCTCAGGTGGCCGATGTCGCGGCCGGTGCGCGCCACGAGGTCGCCCGTGCCCGCCCGCTCCACCACTCCCATCGGGAGCCGGAGCACCGCGCGCACGAACTCCTCGCGCAGCTCGGCCAGCACGCTCTCGCCGAACCGGATCGAGGCCGCCACGGAGGCCAGGGTGAACCCGGCGTGCAGCACCAGCGCCGCGACGATGAGCCAGGCGAGCACGTCGACGCGCGAGGCCGCCTGCTCCGAGGCCGCGGACGGCGCCCCCTCGGCGCGCACGGTGTCGATGATCAGACCCAGGATCCAGGGCGAGGCCAGCGCCGTGAGCGCGGCCGTCCCGTACAGCAGGACGACGACGGCGAGCAGCCGTCCGTGCTCGCGCCCGGCACGGCGCAGCCGCCGCCACACGGCAGCGACCGGCGCGATCGGCAGTCCCGCCGCGCGGTGCTCCGCGGGAGCGGCGGACGCGGCGGGATCGGCGGGCGCTCCGGGTGCGCGGGCCGCCTCGGGCGCTCGGGGCGTTTCGAACACTCCGGACGCCTGCGGCGGGCCGAGGGTCTCGGCGTTGTCGGCGGCCCGGGTCATGGCTTCCCCTCCGTGGGAACGGCGCGCAGGACGGTGGCGGCGTAGTTCGGGCACTCGGCGAGGAGGGCGCGGTGGGTCCCCTCGGCCGTGAGGCGGCCCTCCTCGACGAACTGCACGTGGTCGGTGTGGTCGAGCAGCAGGGGGCTGGTGGTGACCAGGCCGGTCGTGCGCCCCGCCCGCTCGGCGGGCAGCCCGGCGGCGATCGCGGCCTCGGAGTGGGCGTCCACGGCGGAGGCGGGCTCCACCAGGATCAGGATCTCCGGCTCCAGGGCCAGGGCGCGGGCCAGGCGCAGGCGCTGCTGCTGGCCGCCGGAGTACTCGCGGCCGCGCTCGGTCAGCAGCGCGTCCAGTCCGGCGGCGGACTGGCGCACCACGTCGTCGGCGTGCGCGGCGCGCACGACCTCGGCCAGGCGTTCGTCGGAGATCCCCTGGTCCGGGGACAGTTCACCGCGCAGGGTTCCGGAGAACAGATGCGCGTCGTTGGCGGCCACCAGGACGCGGCGGCGCACCCGGGACCGGGGCAGGTCGCGCAGGCGCACGGTCCGGCCCGTGGCCGTCTCGACCAGTGCGGCGTGCGCGCCCTCCTCGTCCCGGTAGCGCCCCAGGCGTTCGGTGATGGCGGTGGCGTCGGCGGGGTCGGCGCAGACCACGCCGGTGGTGCGGTGCGCGGCGAGGGTCACTCCGCTGCCCGGGTCGTGCAGGTCGCAGGGGCCGGCCGGTTCCGGCTCGGGGCGCTCGGGGTCGGGGTGGTCGTGCTCCAGGCGCAGCACGCGCACCACGCGACCGGCGGCCACCCGGGCCGAGACGTACATGGACAGGGAACGCATCAGGTGGCGCACGGCCATGGAGAGCGTTCCGGCGTAGCCGTAGAACGCGACGAGCTGGCCGACGGTGATCTCCCCGGTCAGGGCCAGGCGCGCGCCGTACCAGACGATGCCCACGAGGAGGAGGCCCGGGAGGAGCTCGCGCACGGCGTTGAGGGCGGCGTCCACCCAGCCCACGCGCATGGCGGCGGAGCGGACCCCCTGGGAGGCGGTGCGGTAGCGGTGGTCCACGGTGCGCTCGCCGCCCACGCCCCGGAGCACGCGCAGGCCCGCGACCAGGTCGGTGGCCAGGGTGGTGAGTTCGGCCTGCCGGTCGCGCTGGTGCTCCTGGCGGCGGGAGAACAGGTTCAGCAGGGGGACCATCCCCGCCATGATGAGCGGGACCGACACCAGGACGATGACGCCGAAGGCGACGTGCGAGGTGAGCATGAGGGCGCTGACCGCGGCCACCGTCACGAAGACGGCCAGGAGCTGGCCCACCGTCTCGTAGAAGTCGCCGACGCGGTCGATGTCCTCGGTGCCCACGGCCACCACCTCGCCGGAGGGCAGACGCCGGGTGAGCGTGGGGCCCATGCGCACGGAATGGTTGGTGACCACCTGGATCGTGCGGTAGGCGGACGCGTACCAGCTGAAGCAGTCGGCCCGGTGGGAGAGGGGGACGAGTGCGACGGAGACCGCGACGAGGGCGCTGAGGACGCCGAACCAGCCGAGGAGGGCGTCCGGGTCGCCTCGGGTGACCCCGGAGTCGAGGGCGGCGCCGAGCGCGGCGGAGATGAGCACGCCGGTGAGCATGAAGGCGCCCGTGGTGGTCCCGGCCCACAGCAGTGAGCGGCACTCCTTCCGGGCGAGCCACCACAGGAACCGGTCGGCCGAACGGCGTTCGGGAACGCCGGTGGGCTGGGGAAGTGTCCGCACAGTATCCGGACTGTAACCAGCGGGGAGGGGCGCGGGCCACCCATTTTTCCGGGGCTGGGAGGGGCCGGGCCCGGATCAGACGACGGTGCCCTCGGCATGGAGGAGTTCGATGAGGCGGCGCACCGCCGGGGCGCAGCGCCCGCGGTCGGCGAAGCCGATCCACGCCAGTTCGGCGATCTCGTTGTCCGCCGAGATCTCGCCGTCGTACTCGGCGGTGTGGCACGACAGGCGCACACGGGTGCCCGGGCCCTGGGCGTGGGCGGCCTCGTCGATCACCGCTATCCGGCGGACGGTGTCCGGCCGCAGCACGACGCTGACCTCCTCCAGCGCCTCGCGGGCCACCGCGGCCTCGTCGCTCTCCCCGGGCTCGCGCTTGCCCCCGGGCAGGTAGAACAGGTCCACTCCGTCGGTGCGGACGCACAGCAGGCGCCCCTCGCGGACGTGGACCCAGGCCAGGGCGTCGATGACGGCGGGGGAGGAGGGC
>NZ_QPFC01000492.1:0-4689 GCF_003427465.1 Nocardiopsis sp. TNDT3
CCCCCAGGGGTGTGGGGGCACCCAACCCCCCCACGGGCCACCCACCCACGAACACACCACCACCCCGCCAAGCGTCACCGAAAGTCACCATTCCCGGGCGTTGGTCTGGCCTGCCGAACCCCTCGCTGAGGGGTCCGGCAGGCCAGAGGACCGCCCGGTCCACACCCGAGCACCGCACCCCGAAAGGACCGCCGTGACCCTCACGACCACCCAGCAGACCGCCGCCCCGCTCTCCCTGACCCTGGGCACCACCCCCGAGGGCGCCCCCGTCACCTGGCAGCTGCTGGACGAGCACGGCCAGACCGAGCACGGCATCATCACCGGGCCCCGCGGCTGCGGCGGCACCACCGCGCTCAGGCGCCTGGCCACCCAGGCCCGCGCGGCCGAGATCCACACCGTCCAGATCGACCTGGACGGCGGACCCGCCTGGGGACCGGAGGCGGCCGCCCACCACATCACCACCCCCGCGCAGCTGGAGACCGAACTCGGCGACGCGCTCACCCAGGACTACGACACCGACGCCCCGATCCTGCTCCTGGTCGACGGCCACCAGGCCCTGAACGTCCAGCGCGAGGCGTGGGAGCGCCTGCTCATCGCCTCGCGCGCCCTGGGCGTGGCCGTCGTCGCCCGCCTGCACAGCCTCGCTCAGATCCACTGCGGCGGCTCCCTGGTGCGCAGCCTGCTGCTGGGCAGCGGCCAGTACGCCGCGCTGGGCGCGGGCCTGGACCTGGCGGCCCCCACCACGCTGCCCGGCTACCAGGAGCCCAACGGCACCTGGCAGGAGACCGGGACCGGCCTGTACGGCCACCGGGGGCAGACCACCCCGCTCACCGTCACCGCCTGACCGTCCCGGACGTCGCCCGCCCTCATCTGCACAGCACACCGAAGGAGAGACCCGATGGAGCCCATGACCGTCGCCGCCCTGCGCCGCGTCCTGGCCGACCTTCCCGGCGACCAGGTCGTGATCGACGCCGCCACCGGCCGCGCCCTGGACGACGTCGACACCGACTTCCCCGGACAGGTGGCGCTGCTGTTCGCCGCCCGGTCGCGCCGTCGTCCGGTCGTGAACAACTTCGTCGGCGAGATCCACGGAGGGTCGCTGATGCAGGTCGGCGGCGACTACCACGGCAACCTGCACCTCTGACTCGCCCAAGCACACACGCCGGGGCCGCCCTCACCTTCCACAGCACGGGCGGCCCCGACCACTCCCACAACAACGAAGGAGCACCACCATGATGACCGCTGCTTTCGCTGCCCTTTTCGCTGGTCACTGGATCGGCGACCACTGGGCCCAGTCCAACCACCAGGCCCAGGCCAAGGGCGCGCACTCCCACGCGGGACGGCGAGCGTGCGCCGCCCACGTGGGCACCCTCACCCTGTGCCAGGTGCTGGCCCTGGCCGTGGTCGTCCTCTACGCCGACGCCGCCTTCGGCGTGGTCAACCTCGTGGTCGGCCTGGCCGTGAACGCCGCCTCGCACTACTGGTGCGACCGCCGCAGCACCCTGGAGGGCTTGGCCTACGCCCTGCACCGGACCGGCAAGCACGACTACTACCGAGTCGGATCCGCTCAGCTCGATCAGGCGTTCCACATGCTCTTCATCCTGCTGTCGGCGGTGATCATCGGTGCCCCCACCACCACGGCCCTGATCGGATCCACCGGACTCGCCGTCGCCGTGCTGGTGGCGTGCGCGTTCGCCTCCCGGATCGGCCGCGACCTCAAGCCCCGCATCGACGCCCAGGAGCAGCCGCAGGAGAGCTGACCGGCCGGTGCCTCTGCTGGCCCCGCCTCGCGCGGGGCCGGTGGGGAGACCGACCGGTCGACCGTCACCCGAAGTGCGCGTGACGAAAAAGCACGCGGCCCGCCCCGTCCTGCCGAGGACCTGTAGGGGCGGGCCGCGCCACTCCCAGAAGGAGCACACCCAGTATGTCCACCCAGCACACCACCACCCGCACCACGCTCAAGCGGTGCTGCGGCACCTCCGTGGGCGGGAGGTTGACCCGCACCAGCCCCGTTACCGGTGAGACCGAGTTCGCGATCCTGGGCCGCGGCTGGTGGCCCCCGGCCTGGGGGCTGTTCGCCGGGCACGCCCGCGACCACGGCCAGCCGGACTTCCAGGCGGCGGCCGCGGCGGAGGGCTCCGAGGAACTGGGCATCCGCGTCACCGGCCTGACCGAGCTGTTCACCGTCCACCTGCCCAACCTCTGCGCGTCCCTGCCCGCGCAACCGGTCGCGGGGCACCTGTGGACCGTGTACGACGTCCAGACCCCGACCACCACGCTGACCCCGGCCCCGGGGGAGACCACCGGCGCCGAGTGGGTCACCCGCGAAGAGCTTCAGCGCCTGGCCGACGTCACCATTGCCTTCGCCCACTCCGGTCGCCCCGCCCGCGAACAGCACCGGATGTCCCTGGAGGCCGTCTGGGTCGAACTCCTGGCCCGCACCGGCGACATCGTGGCCACCGACGCCGCCCGGGCCGCCGTGGCCCGGCTCTACACCACCGCCCCGGACACCTACTGGCTGGGAGGCCGCCCGTGACCCGCGTACTGATCACGTCCTTCGGGTTCGGCCACCTGAACCAGGAGGGCCTTGCCGCCGACTCACTCGGCGCGCACCTGGTCGTGGACCTGCGGGTCCACTTCCGTGACCCGCACGTGAGCCCCGAGATCCGCGACTTGACCGCCGACGACCCCCGCGTCGTCCAGGCCGTGCTCGCCACCCCCGGCATCCCCCAGCTGATCGACGCCCTGGTCGACGTCGCCCTCGCCTACGCCGCCGGCCCCGTGACCGCCCCGGTCCACCTGGCCCTGGGGTGCACCGGGGGCAGGCACCGCGCACCCTCAACGGCTCGCGAGCTGTGCAGGCGGTTGCGCGAGCGCGGGTTTGAGGTCGGCTTGGTCGACCTGCACCTGGACCGGGAGGTGATCTCCCGGTGAACGCCACGTGCGCGTTCTGCCAGATCGCCGCCGACCAGGCCCCGGCCGAGATCGTGCGGCGCTGGCCCGACGCCCTGGCCATCCGCCCGCTCAACCCGGTCAACGACGGGCACTTGCTGGTCATCCCGGTGCGGCACACGCCCAGCGCGGCGCACGACCCGGACCTGGCCGGGCGGACCGCCTCCTACGCGGCCGCGCTGGTCGCCGAGGCCCGGTGGCAGGCCAACATCCTCACCAGCGTGGGCCCGGCCGCGACCCAGACCCAGTGGCATCTGCACTGGCACGTTCTGCCCCGCTACCTCGGGGACGGGCTCGCGCTGCCGTGGACCACCCAGGCCCGCTAGCTACTGAACGGAGAACCCCGTGAGCCCGATCCTGGACACCCTGGAGACCCTGGAGCTGCACGCCGAGGTCGACGTCGACCAGGGAGGCGCCGTGGTGCGCGGCCGCCTCCTGGACTACAGCGACCACCACCTGTGGCTGTACGACCACGACGACTACGACGGCACCCACCACGCGAAGCCGTGGCGGGCCCGCCTGTCCGCGGTCACCGCCGTGACCCGGGTGCCCGACCCGCCGCAGTGGTCGTGGGCCGCAGTCGAGAAGCGGCGCCGCGCACGCCTCTGACCAACCCGTACATCACCACGTTCTACGGCCCGCGCTCACCCGAGCGCGGGCCCTGCCCCGCCCGGTTTTCCGGGCGGGGCTTTTCGCGTTTCAGGACTCTGAACTGGAGTGATACGCGTGCTATCCGTGCGAGACGTAGCACGCGTGCGAGGACTCGTACCCCTCGCACCGCGCCGCCGGGGCCATCCTGGAGAGCATGCGCATCCGCCCCGCCGACGAAGCCGGCCTGAAGTGGGTTTTCGCCGTCCCCGACGAAGCGCCCGGGGGCGCAGGCCGGGTCGGCTGGTTGGCCGCGTCCGGGTTCACCCCCGTGGCTGACCCGGGGAAGCTGTGGCCGGTCATGGGCCGGTGGCACGAGCCCGGCCGGTGACAGGGACAGGGACCGGACCTGGCCTTTGCCCCTCACACACCGCTGGTCGGCTGTAGCGTGACGGCGCCCTGCTGCCCGCGTCGAAAGGCGATCATGGCCGAGCTCACCGACTCCGCGCACACCAACCGCCTGATCAGACTCCTCATGATGCTCCCCTCCCCCTACACCGAAGACACCTACGGCCCCTTCTGGGAGAGGGTCGCCGAGGACCTCGGAACTGGAACCAGCTACGTCACCGGCAAGATCGCTATACACCTCAAGCTCCTGCTGGGGACCGAGAACCCGAACTTGCACCGCAGGAAGCTGGCGTCCTACTCCCTGGCCTTCTTCGGCAAGGCCAGCGACAAGCTGGTGCGCAGCATCGCCACCGAGGTCAACATGGGCGCACCCGACGACACGGCGGGACGGCTCTGGGTGCAGGAGCTGCGCACCACGGCTTTCGCCGTGATGGAGGAGACCTTCCCCGAGGAGCGCGTCCACGAGGCCGTCGCGAGCTGGGTCCGATCCGACCGCTGACAAGGGGAACAGCATGAGCCACCAGCACGAGTACGACCTGGCGCACCGGGCGGCAGGGAATCTGTCCCTCCAAGCTGAGGGCTACGCAGCGGACCATCCGGAGGTGGCCTCCACGCTGGCCGCGGCCGCCCAGGTCCACGCCACCCTGGCTTTGGCAGCCGCGACGATGGCGGTCGCCGAGCAGAAGCGGCCCTGACCTCACCTGAAGCCACGCAGGCTCCGCTCGCCACCCTTGGGTGGCG
>NZ_QPFC01000493.1:0-4143 GCF_003427465.1 Nocardiopsis sp. TNDT3
ATGCGCGCCTACAGCCAGTCCAAGATCGCGTTCGGGCTCTTCGGCCTCGAACTGGAGCGGCGCAGCAGGGCTGGCGGATGGGGCATCACCAGCAACCTCTCCCACCCCGGGGTGGCCCCGACCAGCCTCCTGGCCGCCCGCCCCGAGATCGGCCGCGACCGGGACACCCTGGGCGTGCGGCTGATCCGCGCGCTCTCGGCCCGCGGCATCCTGGCGGGCACCGTCGAGACTGCGAAGCTGCCCGCCCTCGTGGCCGCGACCGACCCGGCCGCCAAGCCGGGCGCGCTCTACAGCCCCGGCGGCCCCGGCAACCTCGGCGGCCCGCCCGCCGAGCAGCGGCTCTACACCCCGCTGCGCGGTGCCGACGAGGCCGAGCGGGTCTGGCGGGTCTCCGAGCAGCTCACCGGGACCGCCATCCCCGCCGCCTGACCGCGCGGCCCCTGCGGCAGTGCGGCGGGCGACGTAGTCGATCGTGGAGCCGAGGCCTCGGGTGGCGTGACACCGCGCCGGGGCGCGTGCCCGGCATGGGACAGGGCCACCGGAACCGACCTGTTCCTGCGCCGCTTCGGAGCTGGCCCGGGGGAAGACCGCGGGCATCCGGTTCAGCGGGATGCGGTCCGGCCGGTGAATCGAGTCCACGTCTCCGGTCACTGCGGGCGCCTCCTCACACGGAGGCGCCGCCAGCCGTCCCGGACGGGCACACGTGGTGCGTCACCGTCGGGCCCCGCCGTCCTCGGGAGCGCTGCCGTCGAGGCGCCGGACCGCGTCGATGTTGTGCTCCTCGGTGGCCCTGTAGTTCCTCGCGGTGGCCACGGTGCCGTCGGAGGCTTGGCGCAGGCCGAGGCTGAGGATCCTCAGGTACAACATGAGGTTCTCCTCCAACGGTCGCATGACGTTGTTCATCTGCTTGGCGAAGTCGTCGCCCTCGCCCCAAGGCGGCGCCCCCAGGGACCGGCGCCCGGCCTCGTACCACTCGATCAATGCCTCGATCCTGTCGGCCGGTTCGTGGATGTACTGTCCGTCGCGCGCCAATTCGTCCGACGCGACGTGGAGGGAGTCGTCGGAATTGCTCTTGCTGCCATAACCGTCGTGTCTCGGCATGGTCTCTCCCGGCAGATGTGTGTACCTCGGTGAAATTCGGATGCCGCATTCGGCGGCTACCGCAGCGGCGGTTCCGTGTCGAGTCCGCGAAAGAGATCGCGGATGTCGAAGGTCCCTTTCACGACGTCGCCCACGACGATGTTCTCGGGAGCGAAAGGCCGGTAGAGCGCCTCGACCCGGTCGGCCATCTGCCCCCGCGCGCGATTCACGACGTCCTTGATGGTGCTCGCCAGTTCCGTGGGCGCCATGTTCCGATAGGACTGGGTGTTGAACTTCAAATCGACCAGTTCACCGCTCGCGTTCACCGTCGCCGCGACGAGGCGGTTCTTGGACACGGCCTCCTCGGTCGCCTGCTCCAGGCTCGCGCCGGCGTCCTCCACCTCGCGGAGCGTCCGCCGAAGCCGATCCAGCTCTCGTGCGTTCCATGCTTCCCAGCCGCTCATCGTCCGTACCACTCCTTCTGCCCTTGTCCTCGGCCACGCTGGGTGGGGGCCTGCCCCGAACCGTGTCGTTCCGCGCGGACGAGGCGCCGCACACCCGCTCGGTCTCCGGCGACCGGGGAACTCGGACCGGTCGGCTCCGGCCTGGTACGACCGGGTGGAGGCCGGTCGAGCCGCGATGCCGGGCCCGGTGCCGTGGCACGCTCCGGTGACGACGGAACGCGTGCCGGGCCGATCCGGCCGGGGGGTGTCAACAGGCCCTGCGCAGCATCGTCCGCGTCCCAGCCGTGGTGTGGGGTCCACTGTCGTGGAGTCGGCCGCGGTTATACAGGGACTCCCGATCCGAGGATGCGGAGGACCAGTTTCCGCTCTCGCAGGGGGGAAGAGGGTTCAACGGCACGCGGCCGGCAGAGCCCGCCGACGGATAGAGATGACGGAGCACCGAGCGAGAAGGAGACGGCCGTGATCGACCGGGCCGGACTGGCGACGTTCCTGCGACGCCGCCGGGAGTCGCTGCAACCCGAGGACGTCGGTCTCCCGCGCGGGTCGCGCCGCAGGACCAGCGGACTGCGCCGCGAGGAGGTCGCCGCGCTCTGCCACATGTCGACCGACTACTACACCCGCCTGGAACGGGAGCGCGGACCCCAGCCGTCCGTGCAGATGATCACCTCCATCGCCCAGGGACTGCACCTGTCACTGGACGAGCGCGACCACCTGTTCCGCCTCGCCGGGCACAACCCGCCCGCCCGCGGCGCGGACAGCGAGCACATCAGCCCCGGCCTGCTGCGCATCCTCGACCGTTTGGACGACACCCCCGCCGAGATCGTCACCGAACTCGGGGAGACACTGCGCCAGAGTCCGCTCGGTGTGGCGCTCACCGGGGACACGACGCGCCACACCGGTCCGGCACGCAGCAGCGGCTACCGCTGGTTCACCGAACCCGACGCCCGGCAGCTCTACGCACCCGACGACCACGAGCTGCTGTCGCGGATGCACGTGTCCGGCCTGCGTCGACTCGTGGCGCTCCGGGGCAGCGACTCGCGGGCGGCGCACTACGCCGGCCTTCTCCTCGACCGGAGCGAGGAGTTCCGTCTCCTGTGGGACGAGCACGAGATCGGTGTCCCGTCCAGCGGGGTCAGGCGCTTCCTCCACCCCGAGGTCGGCGCGCTGGAACTGGACTACCAGACGCTGCTCGACCCGTACCATTCGCACCACCTGCTCGTCTACACCGCCGTCCCGGGCACCGAGAGCCACGAGAAGCTACAGCTCCTCTCCGTGATCGGCGTGCAGACACCCCACTGACCCCACACCTCCCGGCCGGGCTCGGAGGTCTCGCTCCGCGCCCCTCCCCGGACATGAGACGGCCACCGCTGTGATCAGCGGATGGTACGGAACCGAACGACCAGCGGCGGCCGTGCGCCCGGTGACCGACTCGTGGGGGCGATCCGCGTGCGGGGGTCAGGAAGACGACGATCCGAGCGGATCGACCGGGACGGCCGGTAACGGGCACCACCGCCCCGGCTCCGGTCGAACCGGATCGGCCGGCCGTGGTGGAGACACCGCCACCAGGCACGGACGCACCGCTGCCACGACCGGCGCCACGACCGGCGCCACGAACGTCCCACCGATCGCCAAGGGCAGGTGGAGTACTCGCGGCCCCGTCACATCACTGCGCCGGAATCACCACCACAACACAAACGGACACAAAGCCATATACATTGGCAGGGGAAACCAACGAAAACCCACCGTGTCGGGTGGCGTGCCCGTACCGCCGTTCCACCGGCGAAGAGCGGGCCCACGACAAAACCCCTCGTGGCCTAGCGAAAAGCAGCGATGGAAGGAACGGTCCCCCGCATGCCTCTTTTCGATTCCGACACCGCCGAGTGGGTCCGTGAGACCGCCAAGTGGCTCCTGGGAATGGAGATCCCCTCAGCCGACCCCGCCGCCATGCGCCGACTCGCCGACCACCACGACCACGTCGCCGCGAACCTCGAGGAAATCAAGGACTTCCTCGACCTGGTCCGCGGTAAAGTCCGCACCGATTTCTCGGGGGTGGCCGCCGGCCACTACGAGGCCTCCATCGCCCAGTTCACCGCCGGTGACAACGACTACATCGGCGCCGGAGCCAAAACCGCCCGCAAGGCGTCCACCGCCCTCGGCGACGGCGCAGCCAACGCCGAGTACGCGTACGGGATGGCCTACGGCCAGCTCACCCAGCTCCTCCTCGAGATCGCCTGGTGCGTCGCCATGGCCCAGTGGACCATGGGCGCCTCGCGCGCCCTGATCCCCTGGTTCCAGTACATCCGCTCCGTCGCCATCCAGCGCGTCCTCACCTGGCTCCTGCTCACCGCCCCCTCCCACCAGATCACCGAGCAACTCTTCGCGTCCTTGGACTCGATCATCCAACGCGCCCAGATCGACGCCGGCACCCGCAGGTTCCACGACAAGGAGCTGACCCGTCTCACCCATGGCGGCGCGGGGCTGTCCGGCCTCATCTCCGCGGGGTTCTCCGGCGTCGTGGACGGCCTCTTCAGCCACCAGGTGCGCGACCTGCTGCGCACCAATCTCGACGCCCTGGCCGACATCCCCCCGCCTCCCCGCC
>NZ_QPFC01000494.1:0-3464 GCF_003427465.1 Nocardiopsis sp. TNDT3
CCGCCTCCGGCCCGGAAGTGCCCCTGCCCCGGCCCCTGCGCGGGCTCGGTGCCCTGGTCCGGACCTCGCGTCAGCCCTGGGCGTCGGCGGTCTCGGCCTCCTCCTTGGGGGCCTCGCCCCGGACCGAGCGCAGCAGCAGCTGGGAGACGTCCACGACCTCCAGCGTCTCCTTCGCCTCGCCCTGCGACTTCTTCTCGTTGATCGCGTCGCCGAGCATGACCTGGCAGAACGGGCACGCGGTGGAGACGGTGTCGGGGTTGGTGGTCAGCGCCTCGTCCACCCGCTCGGTGTTGATGCGCTTGCCGATCCGCTCCTCCATCCACATGCGGGCGCCGCCGGCGCCGCAGCAGAAGCCCCGCTCCTTGTGGCGGTGCATCTCCTGCGTCTTGACCCCCGGCACCTGCGCCATGATGTCGCGCGGCGGCGTGTACACCTTGTTGTGGCGGCCCAGGAAGCAGGGGTCGTGGTAGGTGATGTTCTCCTCCACGGAGTTGACCGGCGTGAGCCTGCCCTCCTCCACGAGCTTGGCCAGCAGCTGGCTGTGGTGCACGACCTCGTAGGTACCGCCGAGCTGCGGGTACTCGTTGGCGAGCGTGTTGAAGCAGTGCGGGCAGCTGGCCACGATCTTGGTGACACCGGCCTCGTTCAGCGTCTCCACGTTCTGCTGGGCGAGCATCTGGAAGACGTACTCCATGCCCAGGCGGCGCGCGGGGTCACCGGTGCAGGCCTCCATGCCGCCCAGCACGGCGAACTCGACGCCCGCCATGTCGAGCAGCTCGGCGATGGCCTTGGTGGTCTTCTTGGCGCGGTCCTCCAGGGCACCGGCGCAGCCGACCCAGAACAGGTACTCGGTGCCCTCGGGGAGCTTGTCCTCGACGACCTGCACCTCGACCGGGTTCTCCTCCCGGGAGGCCAGCTCCTCGATCCAGTCCATGCGCCGGTCCTCGGCCATGCCCCACGGGTTGGCCTTGTTCTCCAGGTTCTTGAGGAGCGTGTTGGCCTCGGACGGGAAGTTGGACTCGACCATCACCTGGTAGCGGCGCATGTCGAGGATGTGGTCGATGTGCTCGATGTCCACCGGGCACTGCTCGACGCAGGCGCCGCAGTTGGTGCAGGCCCACAGCTCGTCGGGGTGGATGACGCCGTTCTCCTCCTCGGTGCCGACCAGCGGCCGGTTGAGGAGGGCGAGGACGTCCACGCCCGCGTGGCTCTCGTCGGGCTTCTCGGCGAGGGTCTCCTCGGTGATGCCCTGGAGCAGGTACGGGGCCTTCTCGTAGGTGTGCTGCTGGAGGTCGAGGATGACCTTCTTGGGCGAGAGCGGCTTGCCCGTGTTCCAGGCGGGGCACTGGGACTGGCAGCGCCCGCACTCGGTGCAGGTGGTGAAGTCCAGGAGGCCCTTCCAGGTGAAGTCCTCCAGCTTGCCCGCGCCGAACGGGTCCTCGTCGGGGTCGGCCTCCTCGAAGTCGAGGGGCTTGGTGCCGGACTTGTCCATCATCTGCTTGGCCGCGCCCAGGGACGGGAACCCGTCGGCGTTGCGCTTGAAGTAGATGTTGACCGGCGCGAGGAAGCGGTGCCAGCCGATGCCCATGGTGAGCACGCGGGCGATGACCACGAAGAACAGGTAGCTGATGATCAGCTTGAACGCGGCGACCAGCGCGATGGCGGGCTCGGCGACCGCGGGGTCGCCGGGCAGGATCGCGCCGAGGCCGGTGGAGATCGGCGTCGCCCAGGCCGGGAACGGGAAGTCGCCCATGGCCGACTTGAGACCGCGGATCACGAAGATCGAGATCAGCAGGCCCCACAGGTAGGCCTCGACGTAGTACGCCGTCCAGTGCCGGGAGTTGGTGAACCGGGACTGGCGGCCCAGGCGCTTGGGCCCGTTGAGCAGGCGGTAGACGGTCAGGCCGACGATGCCGACGAGGCTGGCCGCGGCGATGAGCTCGATGGCCAGGCCGTACAGGGCCCAGTCGTAGATGATCGGCAGCTTGAAGTGCGGGTCGAAGACCTCGCCCTGGGCCTCCACGACGGTGAAGACCAGCAGCGGGAACGAGACCATGACGAACCAGTGGGCGACGCCGATCCACGGCCGCTTGAGCATCCGCCCGTGCCCGAGGATCTCGATGAGCGCCATGGTGAACCGCTGTCCGAACGGCCCCTTGCGCTCCGGCTCCACCGAGCGGCCCACACCCACGGTTCGCACGATCTGGCGGATGCCCAGAGCGAACATGGTGAACGCGACCACGGCGAAGACCGAGGTGATGATGCCCAGTGTCAGGTACAGCATCGTCCGTGGCCTCCCATCCTGCTTCGTCGTCCGGTGCGCCACACACCGGGGGTCGAACTATATGTTACTAGCGAGTAATGCCGCGGTCGCCACCGGATGCCCGACCGCTCGCGGAACGGACACCCCGCCGCCGTCGCCGCGGGCCGCCGGGTCGCGGAACCCGGTCGGCACGCCCGCGCCGGTGCCGTCCGGCGCTGGCGCCGGTACCGGTGTGACAGGACCGCGCGGGTGCGCCCGAACGGGACTCGGGCACACCGCACGTCCTATATGTAGCGGACGGCGGACGCGGGACGACTCGACGGGGGTATCGGTGACTTCACCGTCTCTCCCCTACTACCAGGTTGCGGCATCGCCGGGAGTGGAACAACCACGGATCCGCGGCTGTGGACGACCTCCGGGAGCCTCCAGTGGAGTGCCTCCAGCGGGGCGCACCCGAGGACCGGGCACGAGGACCGCGCAGGAGGACCGGACACGGGGCCGCGCCGGGGGTCGAGCGCGAGGTCCGTCCCCGCGAACGGTGCGCGGCGCGCGGGCACGGCGAAGCCGGGGACGCCGTGGGACCCCCCGTCTTCCAGTCTCGTGAAGGGGCCCGGCCTCCGACAACGCCCACCCTCCGCCTGTGGACGACTCCCCGGAGCGCGGACCCCGGGCGGCGCGGCGCTCGGGGCCCTCCCCCGGACGGGCCCCGGCGGAGCGGGTCGGGCGGGGCCGTCGGCGCTCAGGCGCAGCCGCCGAGCTCGCAGATGTCGGTGCGCGAGGTGGACACCTTCAGGTCGTCGTACCAGACGTAGCTGTCGTGGGCCGGGGCGAAGCCCTCGGTGGAGCCGCCGAAGAAGGTCGAGAGGTAGGCCTTGTCCACCAGGTCGTCGTCGGTGACCAGGCGAAGGCCGGTGACCAGCGCGGCGGGCTCGCCGTTGTAGAAGACCTCGATCTCCCCGTCGGGCTCGGCCCGGCCGTCGGTGACCGTGTTGACGCGGACCCGCTGGGCGATGTGCACCCACTCGCCCCGGGGGAGGTGGACGACGGACCCGTCCGCGACGAGGGGCTCGGAGTCGCCGAACTCGCCCGCCTTGTCCATGTGGTAGTAGTACAGCTCCGCCTTGCCGTCGCGGCGCCAGACCACGCGCGAGCTGTAGCCGTTCTCGCCCGTGCAGACGTCCCCGCCCGAGCAGCCCGCGCC
>NZ_QPFC01000495.1:0-12616 GCF_003427465.1 Nocardiopsis sp. TNDT3
CGTACGGGGCGCGGCGCCCACGGGTGCCGGCACGCGCTGTCCGCCGACGTCAGGAGGGCTGTGGCTGCCGCAGTCCCCGCAGGAGCAGTTCGACCAGTCGGCGCGGGTCGTAGCGGGGGTCGCTCCCGACGCAGAGGTTGCCGATCCCGCGCATCAGCTCGTAGGCCCGCGTGCCGGGCCCGATCTCCCCGGCCTCGACCGCGGCGTCGAGCAACCGCGTGCAGACGGGCACCAGGCGGTCGAGGAAGTAGGCGTGCAGGGCCTCGAAACCGCCGCTGTCCGATCGCATCGCACCTGCCAGCCCGTGCTTGGTGACCAGGAAGTCGACGAACAGGTCCACCCACGCGCGGAGCGCGGCGAACGGGGAGGCGGCCTCGTCCAGCAGCCTCGGGCCGGCCTCGGCGCAGGCCTCGACCTGGTGGCGGTAGACGGCGACGACCAGGTCCGCCCGCGTGGGGAAGTGGCGGTAGATCGTCCCCATCCCGACCCCCGCCCGGGCCGCTATCTCCCGGATCGGCGCGTCGACTCCGGAGGTGACGAACACCGCGGCGGCGGCGGTGAGCAGCTTCTGCTGGTTGCGCACCGCGTCGGCCCGCCTGCCGCGGGCCGGCACCTCTCCCGACCCCCCTGTGCTGGGCATACACGCTCTCCTTCCGGTGGCCGTTGCAAAACGGAACAATGCTCCGTATATTAAGAGGAACAGTGCTCCGCTTGCAGTCTAGCTGCGACGGGACACTTCCGCCCGCCCTGCCCGCCGCCGATCCGAGAGGACCGGCCGCGCGGGCCGCCGAAGGGAAAACGCACCATGAGCGCACCGACGCGCACGGCCGACGCCGTCAGCCCCGCCGCACCCGTCCTCTCGGTCAGTCCGGTCGTGCTGCCGACGCCCGACCGCGCCGTGGACCTGGAGGTGCGGGTCTCCGTGCCCGTGACCGGCGGCGAGCTGCCGATCGTCCTCCTCTCACACGGCCACGGCCCCTCCCGCCACCTGTCCTCGCTGAACGGCTACGCGCCCCTCGCCAACTTCTGGGCGGCCCACGGATTCGCGGTGATCCAGCCCACCCACCTGAGTTCGAGGACGCTGGACCTGGACCCCGACACCCCCGAAGCGCCGCTGTACTGGCGGTCGCGGGCCGAGGACATGACGCGCGTCCTGGACCGGCTCGACGAGATCGAGGCCGCCGTCCCCGGGCTCTCCGGACGCCTGGACCGGAGCAGGGTCGCCGTGGCCGGGCACTCGATGGGCGGGCACACCGCGAGCCTGCTGCTGGGCGCCCGGCTCACCGACCCGCACGACGGAAAGGTGGTGGACCTGTCCGAACCCCGGATCACGGCGGGCGTGCTCCTCGCCGCGCCCGGCGGGGGCGGCGACTCCCTCACCGAATCCACGGCCCGGGACTGGCCCTTCTTCCTGACCACGGACTTCTCCACGATGACCACACCCGCGCTCGTGGTCGCCGGGGACAGGGACGACTCCGCCCACCTGACCGTCCGCGGCCCGGAGTGGCACGTCGACCCCTACCTCCTCGCCCCCGGCCCCAAGACCCTGTTCACCCTGTTCGGCGCGGAGCACGGGCTCGGCGGGGTCTCCGGGTACGACGTCGCCGAGACCACGGACGAGAACCCCGAGCGGGTGTCCGCGGTCCAGCGGCTCACCTGGGCCTACCTGCGCGACCGGTTCCACCCCGGGGACCCCGCCTGGCCTGCGGCGTGCGACGCGCTGACGGGCGGCCCCGACCCGCTCGGAAGGGTCGAGTCCCGGTAGGCCCGGCCGGGTCGCGTCCCGGGGGTCTCGCCCCGGCACCCGTGCGTGCCGCGGTGGGGTCGAACGCGCGCGTGGTCGGCCGTCCGGGCGCGGATCACGCGCGCCGGGGCCCCGGCGGCCCCGGCCGCCGTATCCGCCCGGGCCCGGAGGGCGCAGTCCGCGGCCCCGTTCCTGCGGGGCGGATCCCCCTCAGTGCACCAGCGACTCGTCCGCCACGTCCCAGGTGTTGCACGCCCCCGGCCTCTGCTCCTCCAGACCGGTCCGGGTCCACGCCACGCTGTTGTCCACCGACCCGTGCGTGCGCTCCTCCTCCTCGCCGTCCTCGCGGTCGGCGGTGGCGGCGGCGTCGTCCAGCAGCGTCTCCACGTCCCCCCCGTCCAGGGGGTAGCTCACCCGGACCGACCCCATGAACACGCCCGCCAGGCAGTTCGCCTGGAGCTCGCCGCGGCGCGTCCACGCGTTGCGCTCCAGCACGCCGTCCTCCAGCTGGCGCTGCCCGTGGTAGTACTCCAGCAGCCCCGACTCCCCCTGCACGTGGTGGCCGTACTCATGGGCCAGCAGGGACGCGTACACCACGCTCTCCGTGGCGCCGTTCCACTTGTCCACCACGTCCGCGGTGCCGATGTAGATGCTCGTGCTCGCCCGGCAGTAGAACGCGCCCGCGCGCGACGGGTAGGCGCGGCACGGGCTGATCCCGGGTTCGTCCCAGAACACCCGCTCCGGAGGGGTGAAGGGAATGCCCGCGCGCAGGAACTGGGTCCGCCAGGCGTCGTCCAGGCAGTCCGCGACCGTGTGCAGGAAGCCCTCCATCGACTCGGGGTCCTCCACGTCCAGCTCCGGCACCGGACACGGGCGCGGGCTCAGCCGCCCGGTCTCGTACAGCGGGTTGGCGACCAGGGCCTGGTACCCCGACGGACGCTCCTGGGCGCCGAACCGCTCCGAAAGCCCCTGCCCGCCCGCCATGCCGGAGGGGACCTGACCGGGCTTGTCGTCGGAGTCGGCGTCCGTCTGCGGGACGGTCGCGTCCGGCGCGGCCCCGGGCGGGGGACCGTCCTCGCCGGCGGTGGTCCACGACAACAGCGCCAGCGCCAGCAGCACCACCATGAGGGCGGTCACCAGACCGAACACCCGGCGGTCGGCGCGGCGAGCCGCGGACGCCGGCGACCTACCGAACCCTGCGTACACCCCTGTCCGCCCGCCCTGTCGTCACCGTGGCCGGGCCGGACCCGCCCGGCACCTGACCGTGCCCCCCGGAGCGCCTCACCGCACCAGCTCCTCGGGAGCGTTCCACGTGTTGCACGCGGCCGGATCCCTGCGGTCCATGCCGTGCGCCGTCCACAGGCGGCCGTTGGCGGCCGAACCGTGGGTGTGCTCGTCACCCCAGTCGGAGCGCAGCCCGACGTCGTCGAGGATATTCTCCCGCTCGGACCCGCCGAGGCCCAGGTCCTCGCGCGAGGCGCCCAGGAAGACCCCGCCCAGGCAGTTGGCCTGGAGCTCGTTGCGCCTGGTCAGCTCGTCGGCCTCCGCCTCGTCGGCGCCCGCACGCTCGCTGTGGAACCGCGCCAGGATGCGCGACTGCCCCTGCACGTGGTGCCCGTACTCGTGGCTGAGCAGGAACGTGTACGCCTCGGGCTTGTCGCTGCCGCCTGAGGCCGCCACGATGTCCTCCACGCCCAGGTACAGGCCCTGGTTGGCCTGGCAGTAGAAGGCCGCGGTGCCCTCGCTGGGGAACGCGCCGCACGGGCTGTTCCCGGCGGTGTGCCAGTACACGCGGTTGGGGGAGGTGAACTCCAGGCCCGCCTCGGCGAAGTAGGAGCCCCACGCCGTGTCCAGGCAGTCGGCGATCTCGTGGACGAACGCCTCCACCGACTCCGCGTCCTTCTCGTCCAGCTCGGGCACCTCGCAGGTGATCTCGCCCAGCTCGCCGATCCGGTACAGCGGGTTGTCGGTGAGCGGGTCACCCCGGCCCGAGGCGGTCAGCGGCTCCTCGGCCGCCGAGGCTCCGCCCGACCCGCCCGTCGCCAGGTCCGCGGAGGCCACCGGGTGCGACCACGCGGGCTCGGAGGGGTGCAGGGCGGCGGAGATGGCCAGGAAACCGGTGAACCCCACCGCGGCCGCCCCGGTGCCCAGCGTGAGCGTGACCCCGAGGCCCATCCGCTGGAGGAACCCGGGGTCCTCGGGCCAGAAATCCGGTCCCCGGACGGGTCTGCGGCTCACCACGGCAGCTCCCCGCGGCACCGGGGCACGACGTCGGCCGCCGTGCCCGGGGGGAACGGTGCACCGGGGGACCGGATAGGCTCTCGCGACATGTGGTGGGTTGGCTCCTGGCGCCCGGCCGTCGCGGTCGCGACGGCCGTCTTCGTGTTGTCCTCACTGGTCACGGCGCTTGTCGTCGCGTGGCCGGGTGGGGAGGCCCACGCCGCGACGCCAGCGGCACCGGCTCCCACAGTACCGGGGGGCTCCGTGGCGGCGGCCAGCGACCGGTCGGCCCCGGTCATCACCAACGACGTCCGCCTCGAACTCGACCACGCGGGCGTCCTCCACGGCGAGGAGACCATCTCCTTCTCCGGCGGCGCCCCGGCCACCTTCACCCGCTCCCTGACCGAGACGATGCTCTACGACACCGAGTACGACCGGAAGTTCGAGGTCACCGGTGTGCGGGCCACCGACCTGGACGGCGACGCCCTGGACGCCCGGGTGAGCAGGGACGACGGCTCCCTGTCCGTGGAGATCCCCACCGAGGCCACCTCCGGGGTCGTGCTCTCCTACCGGGTGAGCGGAACCGTGAGCGAGGTCTCCCAGGGCGTCCAGATGGAGTGGCGGGCCGTGGGCGCCTACAGCCACACCGTGGAGACCACCGACGTGACCGTCACCGCGCCCCTGCCGCCCGGGGCGCTGTCCTGCCTGGCCGGGGAGCCCCGCAGCGCCATGTACTGCACGGCCTCCGACATGGGCGCCGACGCGGGCGTGGCCCACTTCCTCCAGGCCGACATGGAGCCCAGCGACCGGCTCGACATCGTCGTCAACTACCCGCCCGGCACCGCCGAGGGCGAACCCATCCTCACCCGCCGCTGGTCCCTGGCCTCCGCGTTCGCGGTCACCCCGGCCACCGCCAGCGTGTTCGGACTGCTGCTGGCGGTGCTCCTGGGCGGCCTGGTGGTGCTGATCCGCGTCCGGGGCCGCGACGAGCGCGCCCTGCGCGACGAGGCCTCGGCCGGAGACCACGCCCCGGTGGCCGAGGGCGAGCACGGACGCCTGCGGTTCACCCCGCCCGACGACGTGCACCCCGGACAGATCGGCACGCTCGTCAACGAGACCGTGGACATCACCGACCTCACCGGTGCCGTGGTCGACCTCGCGGTGCGCGGCTACGTGCGCCTGGAGGAACTGCCGCACGAGCACTTCACGTCCGTGGACTGGCGGCTGGTGCGCCTGGACGGCCCCCCGGAGGACACCCTCCGCTCCTACGAGTGGCTTCTGCTGGACGCGCTCTTCGGCGGGCGCCCGACCGTGCGCCTGTCCCAGGTCGGCTCGCCCCGCACCTCCCCGGACTTCCCGGCGCGCATCGACCGCGTGCGCGAGGAGCTGTACCGGGACATGGTGCGGCTGAAGTGGTTCGCCCGCTCGCCCAGCCAGGTGCGCGGCCGCTGGAGCGCCGTCGGCATGGCGGTGACGGCCGCGGGCGTGCTCCTGACCGGCGTCCTGGCGGTCTTCACCAGCGCGGCGTTCACCGGGCTGGCCGTCATCATCGCGGGCGCCGCCGTCACGGCGGGCGCGCAGTACATGCCCGCCAAGACCGCCCTGGGCAGCTCGGTGTACGCGCACACGGTGGGCTTCCGCGACTACCTGCTGAGCCCGCGCTCGGCGACCGCGCCCCCGGGGCAGCGGGTGGAGCTGTACTCGCGCTACCTGCCCTACGCGGTGATCTTCGACGACGTCGACCACTGGGCCAACATCCTGGCCTCGGCCGCGCTCACCGACCTGACCCCCGAGGAGCTGACCGGTGACGGCCTGGCCTGGTACACGGGGCCGAGGGAGTGGCGGATCGAGGACTTCGCGGACTCCATCACCACGTTCGTGGTGACGCTGACCGGCATCATCACCAACGCCCGGCGGCTGCGGGCGCTCAACCAGTTCCAGCGGCGGTAGGCCGCCGCAGACCACGAGGGGGAGGCACCATGCGCGCGGTCGTGCAGCGCGTGTCGCACGCGTCGGTGACGGTGGACGGCGAGGTGGTCGGGCAGGTCACCGAACCGGGCCTGATGGCGCTGGTGGGGGTCACCCACACCGACACCGCCGCCGAGGCGGTCAGGATCGCCAGGAAGCTGTGGACGCTGCGGATCCTGGAGGACGAGCGGTCGTGCTCCGACACCGGCGCCCCGCTGCTCGTCGTCAGCCAGTTCACGCTCTACGGCGACGCGCGCAAGGGCCGCCGCCCCACGTGGCAGGCCGCGGCGCCCGGCCCCGTCGCCGAACCCCTCGTGGACGCGGTCGTCGAGGAGCTGCGCTCACTCGGCGCCGTGGTGGCCACGGGGGTGTTCGGCGCGAAGATGTCGGTCTCCCTCACCAACGAGGGGCCGTTCACGGTCGTCCTGGAGGCATGAAGGGGCCCGGGCTGTGGACGCCGCCACGGCCCGGGACACGGGAAGGACGCAGGAGGGGGAATCCCCGGAGAGATCCCGTGCCCCTCAGACGTCGACGGTCACCGGCTCGAACTTGTAGCCCAGACCGCGGACGGTCACGATGTAGCGCGGGCTGCCGGGGTCCTCCTCGATCTTGGCGCGCAGCCTCTTGACGTGCACGTCGAGGGTCTTGGTGTCACCGACGTAGTCGGCGCCCCACACGCGGTCGATGAGCTGCATCCTGGTGAGCACCCGCCCGGCGTTGCGCAGGAGCACCTCCAGCAGCTCGAACTCCTTGAGGGGGAGCTGCACGTTGTCGCCGCGCACCGTCACCACGTGCCGCTCCACGTCCATCCGGACGGGACCGGCCTCCAGGGCGGCGGGCAGCACGACCTCGTCCTCGCCCCGGCGGCGCAGCACCGCGCGGATGCGGGCCACCAGCTCGCGGGAGGAGAAGGGCTTGGTCACGTAGTCGTCGGCGCCCAGCTCCAGACCGACGACCTTGTCGATCTCGGAGTCCTTGGCGGTGAGCATGATCACGGGGACGTTGGACTTCTGCCGCAGCGTCCGGCACACCTCGGTGCCCGACAGCCCCGGCAGCATCAGGTCCAGCAGCACCAGGTCGGCCCCGGTACGGTCGAAGGTCTCCAACGCCACGGTCCCGGTGGGCGCCACGGCGACCTCGAAGCCCTCCTTGCGCAGCATGTACGACAGGGCGTCGCTGTAGGATTCCTCGTCCTCGACAACGAGTACGCGCGTCACTGTGCCGCCTCCTGACGGTCGGTGTTCCGGGCGGCCTCGGGCCCCCGGCTCTCGGAACGGGGCAGACGCAGAGTGAACGTCGACCCCGACCCCTCCTTGCTCCACACGGTCACTTCTCCACGGTGGTGGGTCATGATGTGCTTGACGATCGCCAGGCCCAGACCGGTACCTCCGGTGGCCCGGCTCCGAGCGGCGTCCACACGGTAGAACCGCTCGAAGATCCTTTCAAGGTCCTGCTGCGGGATCCCTATGCCCTGGTCGGAGACGCTGACGTCCACGCTGGACCTGGACAACACCACGGACACGGCGACCCGGGTGTTCTTGGGGCTGTAGGCCACGGCGTTGGCGACCAGGTTGCGCAGGGCCGTGCCCAGCAGCCCCTCGTCGCCCATGACCACGACGCCCTCGGCTCCGCTGCCGACCAGCTCGATCCCCTTGGCGTCCGCGGGCATGCGCACCGAGTCCAGCGCCTCCTCGACGACGGGGCCGAGGTCGACCCGGGCGGGTTCGGCCATCGGCTCGGCGCCCTGGATGCGCGAGAGCGTGATGAGGTCCTGGATCACCGCGGTCAGCCGGGAGGCCTCGATCTGCATGCGCTCGGTGAAGCGACGCACCGCTTCCGGGTCGTCACTGGCGTCCTGTACGGTTTCCGCCAACAGGGACAAAGCGCCCACCGGGGTCTTCAGCTCGTGCGAGATGTTCGCGACGAAGTCGCGGCGGACCGCCTCCAGGCGCCGGTGCTCGGTCTGGTCCTCGGCCAGCACCAGCACCAGCCCGGTCCCTCCCAGGGGGGCCACCCGCACGGCGAAGGACGTGGCGTCGGGGCCGAACTTGCGCACGGCGACCTCGATGTCCGTCTCCCGGATGACGCCGTCCCGCCGTACCTGCCGGGCCAGGGTGAGGAGTTCGCCTATGACCAGTTCCTCGCCCCGCACGATGCCGAAGGCGCGTGCGGCGGAGGAGGCGCGCAGGACCCTGTCGGCGGAGTCCAGCACGACGGCGGAGGAGGGGATCGCGGAGAGCACCTCGGCTATGCCGGAGGGCAGTACGCCGCCGTCGCGGTTCGCGGGCTCCGGAGCCTGCCGCTGCCGTGCGGCGGTACCCGTACGGAAGAAAGGACCGGCCAGGACGCCGATGACGACGCCCGTGACGAGTCCGATGATGCCGGTCACCGCGGCGAGAAGTTCCCCTTGCACGATTCGATCGTAAACGTGCTGGCTGGGGCTTTACCCGGCCAGGGCATGCGACACAACCGAGGTTCTTGCATCGTTCACCAACTCTTGGCCGACTCTTCAATCAACCACTGGGAGCATTGACGCCATGCGCGATACCTACCACGAGGACCTTGACAGCCTGAGTGAACGCCTCGTCGAGATGACGCGGCTCGCCCGGCACGCCGTCGCTCGTGCGACCACGGCGCTGCTGGACAGTGACATCAACGCGGCGCAGGAGGTCATCTCCGGTGACGAGCAGATCAACCGGCTCGACCAGGAGATCGAGGACACCGCGTTCAGCCTGATGGCCCGGCAGCAGCCGGTCGCCTCCGACCTGCGCACCATCATCACCTCCCTGTACATGCGCGGCGACCTGGAGCGGATGGGCGACCACGCCGTCCACCTGGCCAAGATCGCGCGGCGCCGCCACCCCGACTCGGCGATCCCCAAGCCGGTGCGGTCGATCGTGCTGGAGATGGGCCACCAGGCGGAACTGCTGGTCACCAAGGCGGGCGAGGTCATCATGGACCGCGACCCCGACACCGCCCTGGAGCTGGACAAGGACGACGACACGATGGACCGGCTGCGGCGCAAGCTGCTGCAGCGCATCCTCGCCCCCGGGTGGGAGTACGGGGTGGAGGCCACCATGGACGTCACCCTGGTCGGCCGGTTCTACGAGCGCTTCGGCGACCACGCGGTGCACGTCGCCGACAACCTCGTCTACATGGTGACGGGGGAGAAGCGCGAGGACTACGACCCCGAGGGCTGAGCCCGGAGAGGAGCCCTCCGGGAAGCCGGCCGCGGTCCCCTCGACGGTCACTCCGCACGCCCGGGGCGGTCGCGCGGGCCCGGACCTGCCGGGCCGTACGCCGCTCGCGGGCCGGGCCCGTCTCTTCGCCACGCGGACGCGTCCCCCTCGGGCGTCCGAACCGCGGGTGCCCCCGGCGCCGCGCCGGAGCGCGCGGTGCCGGGCCGGGGCGGGGACACGGGCGGCCGACCGGCCCGAACGGGCTGCGCGGCGGCCGGAGGCGGACCCCGCGGCGGCCGTTCCGGCGGGTCGTCGGGGGCTCTCGCGGACGACGTGCGCCAGTCGACCCGGCACCGTGAGATCCGTCGCTCCGGCCCCTCCCGGAAGGCTTCTCGGGCGTGTCCGTAACGCCCTTCCCAAGCTCCGGTGAAGGGGCGGACACGGCGTCCGCAAGCCCTTCCGTACAGGGTCTGACCAGGTGCGCAGCAGGCCTCGGGTACACTTTGTCAAGCCCTGAAAAGTGGGGCCTGACCTGCGTGTTCGCAAACCTAATAGGTACGTTAAGTCACAGATTCGTGGTATCCTTGTGGTAGCGGAAGGGGTACCTGTCACATGGCTTTCAAGGTCGGCGACACTGTTGTCTACCCCCATCATGGGGCTGCTCGTATTGAAGCGATCGAGACGCGCAACATTAAGGGCGAGGACAGAATCTACCTCGTTCTGAGGGTCGACAAGGGCGATCTGACGGTGCGCGTGCCCGCCGCGAATGCCGAGGACGTCGGCGTTCGCGACGTGGTGGGGCAGGAGGGCCTGGACAAGGTCTTCGAGGTGCTTCGCGCGCCGCACACCGAGGAGCCCACCAACTGGTCCAGGCGCTACAAGGCCAACCTGGAGAAGCTGGCCTCGGGTGACGTGAACAAGGTCGCCGAGGTGGTTCGGGACCTCTGGCGCCGGGACAAGGAGCGCGGCCTGTCCGCCGGCGAGAAGCGGATGCTGGCCAAGGCGCGGCAGATCCTCGTCAGCGAACTCGCCCTCGCGGAAAAGACCAACGAGGACAAGGCCGAGGCCCTCCTCGACGAGGTTCTCACTACCTGAACCGGTTCTGAAATCACGTAATTGATGACGAATATGCCTCGGGTGGGCGTCGGAACGGACGTCCACCCGTTTTCTCCTGGGCGCACCCTTTTTCTGGCCGGTTTGGAATGGCCGGGAGAGGATGGCGTCAGCGGCCATTCCGACGGCGATGTCGCCGCCCACGCGGCGTGTGACGCGCTGTTGTCCGCCTGCGGACTCGGCGATCTGGGATCCAACTTCGGCACTTCGGAACCGCGCTGGAAAGGCGCCTCCGGAGCGGCCCTGCTCACCGAGACCGCGGCGCGCGTGCGCGCGGCCGGTTTCGAGATCGGCAACGTGGCCGTCCAGATCATCAGCAACCGCCCCAAGTTCGCGCCGCGCCGCGCGGAGGCCGAAAAGACGCTCTCGGAGGTCGTGGGAGCGCCCGTGAGCATCTCGGCGACCACGACCGACGGTCTGGGCCTCACCGGCCGCGGAGAGGGCATCGCGGCCGTGGCCACGGCCCTGTGCGTGGCCGCGGGCTGAGACCCGGGCGGCCCCGTCACGACGCGCGTCCGCGCTCCTGGTAGACGAGCAGCTGGTAGCCGGGGGCGCTGGCGACGTTGAAGGCGTGGAAGTCCACCGTCAGCGGTCCCCGCTCCGGGTGGCGCAGCAGTTTGGTCTCGTGGGTCTTGGGCTGTACGTCGTGCCTGGCCCAGAGGTCGGGAAACGCGGGGCTGCCGCTGCGGAGCGTCTCCAGGAGTTCGGTGAGCCTCGCCGGTGTGCGGCTGAAGTCGGCGCTGGCGCGCAGGTTCGCCACGGTGGCCTCCGCCGCCGCCTCCCACTCCACGAAGAACCGCGGCCCCTCGGGGTCGAGCATGACCATCTCCAGCAGGTTCGCGGTGTCGGCGAATCCGCGGAACAGGTCCCGCGCCCGGTGGTTCATGGCGATGACGTCGAGCACGGGGTCGAGCACGATGGCCCCGGCCTCCTGCCAGGAGTCGAGGAGGGTGAGCAGCTCGGTCGGGACGGGGCGCACCGTCGCCTCCTCGTCCAGCCGCCGCGCCACACCGGCGAGCGCGTACAGGTGCCCCTCCTCGGCCCGGCTCAGCCGCAGGGTCGCCGACAGCGCCGCCAGCACCGGCTCCGAGGGACGGGGTTCCCTGCCCTGTTCGAGGCGCCGGTAGTAGTCGACGCTGAGCCCGGCGTCCTGGGCGACCTCCTCACGCCGCAGTCCCGGAACCCGGCGGTGGCCGCCCGAGGGGAGACCGAGGGCGTCCGGCGTGACCTTCGCGCGGCGAGTGCGCAGGAACTCGCCCAATTCCGTCTTCGCCATGGGTGGAGTCTAGGAGCCGGGCGCCGGAGAAGGGGGGCCGCGTCGCAGCCTCCCTCATCCGGCGCCGAGGTCCGAGCATGGTGGACATGAACACCACAGCGAACACTCAGCCCACCGCACAGGTCGTCTCCGGCACACCGCTCACCGGCCGGATCGCCGTCGTCACGGGTGCCTCCAGCGGCATCGGCGAGGCGACCGCGCTCCGGTTCGCCGAGTTGGGAGCGAAGGTCGCGCTGATCGCCCGCCGGGGCGACCGGCTCGAAGCGCTCCAGGAGCGGATCCGCGCGAACGGCGGCACGGCCCTGGCGCTGCCGACCGACGTCACGGACCGCGAGGCCGTCCTGGCCGCCGCCCGGCGGATCGAGGACGGGCTCGGCCCCGTCGACCTGGTCTTCGCCAACGCGGGGGTCCAGCTCATCTCGGGGATCACCGACCTGGCGGTGGACGACTGGGACACCCAGCTCGACACCAACGTGGTCGGCGTCATGAACACCGTCCAGGCCTTCGTCGGCTCGTTGGAGGCCGCGGCCGCGGCGGGACGGCCCGCCGACCTGATCACGACCTCCTCGATCGCCGCGGTGCGGGTCCTGGAGAAGTTCCAGGTCTACTCGGCGACCAAGGCCTACGTCACCCAGCTGTCGCGGCTGCTGCGCACGGAGCTGGGGCGCAAGCGGGTCCGCGTGTGCACCATCGAGCCCGGCATGGTGGACACCGAGCTGCCCGACCACGTCACCGACCCGGACGCCTCGAAGCTCATGGCGGACCTCATCGAGCAGATCGACGTGCTGCGGTCCGAGGACGTCGCCGAGACGGTCTCCTTCGTGGCGTCCGTGCCCAGGCACGTGAACCTGACCGAGATCACGATCCTGCCGACCGAGCAGATCATCTGAGGGCGGGCGCCCGCGGTGGCGGGGGAGGTGCGCCGTGGTCGGGTGTGCCGCCGTCGGGCGTTCCCCGGTGGGCTTCGAGGGCTTGGGTCCGGGGCCCGGAGGGGCCGGAGTGATCCGGGGCAGCACGGTGTCGGCGGTCTCCGAGGGCCCCCTTGTCTTCAGGCCAGGCCGTGGCGGCCAGGGGGCACCAGAACGGCTTCGGGGCTGTGCACAACCTGTGCACAGC
>NZ_QPFC01000496.1:0-3620 GCF_003427465.1 Nocardiopsis sp. TNDT3
CCCCCGCGGCCTCCCGACCGACCCCGTCGTCCCCCGAAAGGCGGCTCCATGCGGCGCCCCCTCGCCCTGACCTCGGCAGTGTGCCTGCTCGCCCTGACCGCGTGCACCGACACGTCCGGCGGCTCCGGCGGCGGATCCGGGACCGGGGAGGAACTGGCCGAGGAGGGGCTGTCCGGCCTGGCCCTGCTGCACCGGGGCTACGAGGGCGGCGACCCGGAGACCGACCAGGTCCTGGTCTTCCACGACCCCGCGACCGGGCAGCCGCTCCAGCGGATCTCGCTGCCCGACGGCGCGGTCGATCCGATGGCCCGGGACCTGCCCGTGCACGCGCAGTTCTCCGCCGACTGGACGTACTTCGCCTACGTCACCGAGGAGCCCAACGCCGTGCAGGTGGCGACGCTCACCGATCCGCGTGAGTCCGGCGCCGAGGAGGTCTCCTACCAGCCGGTCGAGTCGGTGCCCGCCTCGGAGGGGGAGGTCCTGTCCCATCCGGTCATCAACGGCGACCGGCTGTGGTTCGTCTCCGACACCCCGCAGGACGGCGTGCCCCCGCAGGTGCTGTCGGTGCCCCTGGAGGCCCCGACGGGCACACCGAACCAGGAGGGCAGCCTCCTGATCGGCGAGAACCAGCGGCCCAGCGACTGGGCGCTGACCCCGGACGGGTCGCTGCACATCCGCAACAGCGTGCAGACCCGGCAGAGCAACGCCGCCGACGGCGGCACCCTGGTGGTGCGGGAGACGGCGGACAGCGTCGTCAACGCGACCCTCAACGTCGACGGAGGCCAGTGGCAGACCTTCGACAACTCCCTGGTCTGGGGCGGGGGCACCGCGCTGCTGCGCCCGGACGCCCCCGCCGGCGGCGGGGAGCCCCCGGCGGGCGCCTACCTGGTGGCGGTGGAGGGGCAGGGCCACACGGCCACACGGCTGCTGGAGGAGGGCGACGGGCCGGTGGTGCAGTACGCGCCCTCGCCCGAACGCGACGCGGTCCTGCTCCAGACCAGCGGGTCCTGGCACCGGGTGGACCTGGCCGAGGGCGAGGCGGGAGAGGCCGCCGAACTCTTCCCCCGCTTCCACGACTCGTCCATGGACGGCTGGCCGCTGGTGGTGCGCTGGGTGACGGAACCGGTGGCCGCGGACCCGGGCGCGAGCCCCGGCGCGGACGGCGGCCGGTGAGGGCGGCCGGGCTCCGGCCAGGGCCGGAACCGTGGCCGGAAGCGGTCAGCCGCCGCGCGTGGGGCACTGCCTGCGATCAGGCCGTTCGCCGCCCGACGACCGATGTCACAAGAAGCGCACCTCCGTTGACCGAAAGGTGCGATCCTTACTATCGTCCGTAATCTCCCCTCTTTACCGTGGCCACACGAATCCCCACGCGAACGCGGCCCGAGACGGAAATGAAGAGGCGGCCCCTTCCGCCCCCAACTCCCGGGAAAGGCACAGATGTCCCACGCCGGTCTTGAAAACGTCAACAGCCTCGCGGTCGGCGGTGAGCAGCTCGGACAGGAGTCCGAGGGCATCCGCACCCAGATGAACCAGCTCATCCAGGACATGAGCAACGACGCCGACGCCCTCCAGGGCGAGGCCCTCGCCCGTTTCCGCGAGGCCCGCGAGCAGCTCACCGAGCGCTTCGACGAGCTGATGTCCTGGTGCAGCCAGAACGGCATCAAGCTGAACGAGGGCCAGGGGCAGTTCAACATCACCGACTCCGACTCCAGCTCCGACTACTCCCAGGCCGGAAGCGACCTCGGCGGCCTCTCCCGCCCGGTCAACGCCTGAGTCGTCCCCCCACGCTCTCCCCAGAAAGGTTTCCCATGAGTCAGTTCGACGTGTACGGCGACGTCGCGGGCCTCCAGGGCCTGGCCGAGGACCAGCAGGCCCACCTCGGCCGCTTCTCCGCCATCATGAGCCAGATCAACGAGCAGTCCGAGAGCACCGTCAGCCAGTGGGAGGGCTCGGGCAGCGCCCAGTTCCAGGCCAAGGCCACGGAGTTCGACACCCAGTTCTCCGAGGTCAACGCCGCCTTCGCCAAGGTGATCGCGGCGACCAGCAACACCGCGGACAACTACGGCAGGCTGACCCGCTACCTCGACGGACTGTTCTAGTAGGCTGAGCGGCGATGTCGTCCCCATCCCCCGCGTCCGCCCCGGCGGACCCGGATCCGCAGCTCCCCGAGGCGTTCCACTACACGCCCAACGAGGAGAAGTACGTCCTCCAGGCGGACGCCCTGCGGCACCGGCAGCTGCGGTCGGCCCTCATGTACGGTTCGAGCCGGTACTGGCGGCGGCGGCAGCAGGTGTGGCCCGCGGTGATCGGCGGGCTCATCCTGGTCGCGCTGATCTGCGGGGTCATCGCCCTCATCGGGGCCTTCGGCAGGCAGCAGGAGGTCAACGAGGAGCGCGGTTGGGGCGCCCGCCAGCAGACGTTCCAGAGCCCGGCCACCGGGGCGCCCTCGTCTCCGTAGCGCCCGGTGCCGCCCTCCCCGCCGCCTGACGGGGATCCTCCACACCACGAACACCACCAGGGGGTCGCTCTCCCATGTCCGGCTCCGAGCACGCCGCCTGGGCGCCCGGTTACGGCAACCCGGCCCTGCTCCGCCAGGGGCGCCGCGCCCGGATCGTGAGGGCCACGCGCTCCACGAGCGGTGCCGACGTCGTGCTCAAGGTCCTGCCCGAGCACCTGGGGCGCGCCGAGCTGAACCAGCTGCGCGAGCTCAGCGGGGTTCCCGGTGTGGTCCCCCTGCTGGACGCGGGGACCACCGCCGAGGGCGACCTGTTCGTGGTGCTGCCGTTCTACGCGGACGGCTCCTTCGGCGACATGCTCGCCCGGAGGGGACCCGCTCCGGTCCAGGAGGCGGCGGCCGTCTCTCGGAGTGTGGCGGCCGCGCTGGGGTCGATGCACGGGCGCGGGCTGCTGCACGGGGACGTGTGCCCCGGCAACATCCTGCGTGCGGGCCGGACACCGGTGCTGACCGGTTTCGGTTCCGTCCACCGGTCCGGGGAGGCCCTGCCCCCGCCCGACCCGGCGACGGAGTCGTTCCTGCACGCGGCGCCCGAGGCGCTGCGGGGCGAGCCGCGTACGCCCGCCTCCGACGTCTACCAGCTGGCGTCCACCGTCTGGACGATGCTGGTGGGGTACACGCCGTTCTCGTCGACGGACGGAACGCCGTTCGACCCCCGCGGTTACGCCGAGCGCGTCCTGACGCAGGACCCCAAGCCGGTTCCCCGCGCCGACATCTCCCGCAAGCTGCGGGGTGTGCTCACCCGCGCGCTGGCCAAGCTGCCCGAGGAGCGCTTCGCGACCCCGGCGGCGTTCGCCTCGGCCTTCGAGCAGGCGCGCACGTCCCGGCCCGCCACGACGCTGGGCGCGACCGGCGGCCAGGAGCCCCTGAGCGGTGCGCAGGCGCCGATGTCGGGGCCGCAGGTCCCCATGTCCGGCGCCCAGACGCCCATGGAGGACTTCCAGCCCCCGACCACGGACACGCGGACCCCGCACACCGGACCCCAGCACCCGACGGCACCGCCCCAGGTGCCCGTG
Organism: Nocardiopsis sp. TNDT3; assembly: GCF_003427465.1. Taxonomy (NCBI): domain Bacteria; kingdom Bacillati; phylum Actinomycetota; class Actinomycetes; order Streptosporangiales; family Nocardiopsidaceae; genus Nocardiopsis; species Nocardiopsis sp. TNDT3. The sequence continues at coordinate 3,532 of NZ_QPFC01000496.1, forward strand.
TCCGGCCCCCAAGCGCCGATGAGCGGACCCCAGACGCCCATGTCGGGGCCGCAGATCCCCATGTCCGGCGCCCAGACGCCCATGGAGGA